>JAOAGX010000140.1:379-6108 GCA_026415535.1 Armatimonadota bacterium
GTCAGAGGTTTATGAGCGCAACATCGAACGAGAGTCGTTTGAGCAAGTTGTCCCACGTAAACCAAAAGGCAAGGCAGTCAGTGTGATGACCCAAGAGGGCCTGCCAGTCGTAAATCTTTCGTGTGCTCGCGTCATAGCCCGCAACGAATCCGACAACCTGGCTCCCCACCCTTGCCTGAAAAGCCCCCTGGAATTCCCGGACTATATTGATAGTGTCAAAGAGAAACGGGGAAGCACCCGACTCATCGCGCTTAATGTAACGCAGAGACGCGATTGAACCGTCCGGCAAAATGTGACTCGCATCGATTGCGTAGGTAGACGTTCGGTAGAACATGCCGCCCTGATATGCCGCTGCCGTGTAGGCCACAACCGGCTGAATTGCGGTGCAGGGACCAAGTGGAACAATATTGACACCTGCCACCACACCGATCAAAGTGCGACGTGTGAGAGATGCAGATCCAGGAGCTTCCCTGAATTGTCCCCACGAAACACTAATTGTGGGATACATCTCCAATCTCGAATCGAGACAGGTTCGGGTAAGGTTGAGCGACGGTGCTGTGTAGCTTAACCCGATCTCAGGCTGACGATAGACGAGGAGACCTGTATTCCTGATGTCGTAGGTGCGTTGTTTGACCGAAAACCTAGCGAATTGTCGCAAGCGCGCAATTCGACCATCGCCAGTATTCACCTCTTGTCCGTCCTCAAAGGAAAGACCGGCTGACTGTTGCTCGCACCCGCGCCTACCGAACGTTCGAGGCATGGTCAGTGCGCTCGACCTAAGAGACTCATAGGTCAGAAAACGGCCGGGCAAACTTACAAGATCGCCGTCAATTCCCCACGTATCGTCCAGTTCGCCTTCCAACCCGCGTTTTACGGTCAAGCGCACGTCGGCATTCAACTGAAGCCGGTCCGTATCGACAAGCGCAAGCTTTTGAGCCAGGCCAAAACCTTCGTTCTCGTCGAAACCGGGGCGCGGAAACGTATCGGTCGAATAGCCTTTTCGACCAACAGCGATTTTCACCGAAGGCAGCGTTACAACCTTGACTTTGCCGAGGAAAAGTGAGGCTCTCTTAGCGTGTATTCTGTTAAGAGGCAGCAAAGACAGTTCGCGAGCACTAAATCGGTAGTCCGGATTTAGCTTGTCACAAGTTGTAAACTCGACATCTCTTAATGCGCCCGTTCGAAGCCGCGCATCAAATAGAGCCTCGGAAGCTCGAATCTTGTATCTGCCGCTGGCAAGAAACACACCGCCACTCGCATTGATAAGCGGCCCCTTGTTCAATATCGATCCCCCAGGCGCCACTTCTAAAGTGATTGTAGACGGCTTGACCGGTGCAGCAGGACAAGCCTGTCCGAACAGCGGCTCGCCAGCGCAAACAAGAATTGCAACGAATGCGATTGCCCAAAGGCAGCTTTTTTCCATTCCCGACTCGCTAGATTCCCAAACGAGCCTCCAGCGCCTTGAAATAGGCTAGGTCATTTGTAAGCTTTGCTCTGGTATCACCAGGGGCTATATCTTCAATCGATATCCATCCGTTGTATCCCACGCGGTCGAGCGCGGCGAGCACTTCTGCCCACGAAACGAAACCCTCCGTCAGAGGCACGACTGTAGGCCGCCAGCGTTTTTCATCTTCGGTGGTCTTCTCGGGCATCCATGCCGCGTTCTTGACGTGAACGTAGGAAAGATATGGACCCAGCAGTTCCAACCCAAGCTGCCAATTTTCATAGCCTTCGAACACCATGTTCCCCGGGTCGAGGATGACTCCGATGAAATCAGGGTCGAAGTTGGAAACGAGTCGGTAAGCCAGACTAGCGCTCGGACAGATTCTGCCGTGGTGAATTTCGATGTTGACACGCACTCTGTGCTCACGAGCCAGGTTTTCTAACTGAGCATAGCCCTCCACCGCCTCTTCGTAGAGATCATTATAATTCTCGGACCCGTCGTAACCAGGTGGAGTAACCCGAATTGAAGGAGCACCCATTATCTTGGCAGCCTTCATACACTGCTCAACATCGTCTAAAAGCTTGTAACTCAAATAGGTACCTAGACCAATTATCTCAAGTCCCGCATCTTCGGTCATACGCCGGATAGATTTCGCCTGTTCCGTGATATTGTTAATGTCTATGGTGGCACGGTTAGATCGCCAAAAATCAGGTTTGGCCGGAAACTCCGTCGGCACACTGTGGACACGCCATTCAACACCGTCGTAGCCAAGTGCTTTCAAAAGCGAAACAGCCTCGCTCGGTGTAAACTCAGGCATCATTACCGTGAACGCCGAATACTTAAGGGGCATACTCGCCTCCCGCTTGGGCCTACTGATTTTGCTGTGACACGTCGCACTTCTTTACAACAGCCCCGGATCAAAGAACCTCACCAGGATTGACAGGCAACTACCGGTGTGCTTGTTAGCGCCAAGCTTTGCTTTTTCCTGCACGCGACAGATACTTAACTGAAGGGAAATACCGTGTACTGGGGGAATAAATTGAGTCGATTAACTTGCAAGGAGGTCCGCAATGGATGCCATAGAATGTCTCAAGACACGCAGAAGTGTAAGGTCATATAGGAAAGACATTAGCATAGATCGATCCGTCGTCGAAGACATAGTGGACTGCGGACGACTAGCAGCAACCGCCATCAACATTCAACCGTGGCAATTCGTAGCGGTTACCGACCAGGATATGCTCGCCAAGATCGCGTCTATCACAGACCACGGCAAGTTTATCGCCGACGCTCCCTGCTGCATAGCCGTCTTTTGCGAGAAGGTGAAATACTATCTTGAGGACGGCTCTGCAGCAACAGAGAACATCCTCCTGGCCGCCCACGCGCATGGTCTTGGGTCATGCTGGGTAGCTGGCGACAAAAAACCTTATTGCGGCGAAATCAGCCGGTTGCTTGGAGTACCTGACAAATACACCCTTGTCAGTCTGATCGCAATCGGCCATCCAGAATCGATTCCCTCTCCTCCCAAAAAGTCACTTTCCGAAACACTCCATTGGGAAAGATTCACGGGCCGATAGCGGTCTCCTTGATAGAGGCCACAATAGATTCAAACAGCGCAAGACTTTCTTTCGGTGACCCGCCGGTGTAGTCTGTGCAGTTGAGCATCCAGGCGTGGCCTTTCTTGATAATAATCAGCCTGTGAATTATCGCTGGTTTGGGTCGCAGAACGCGGCTGGTTGTCGAAAACGCAGGACTGCCAAGAACCGTTTTCGCTTGCCAAGATTTTACATAGGCGTTGTACTTGGCGAATCTTCGTGCGTCGGTGCCCTCTTGGAGCTTCACTCGCCTAATGTTTATGACAATCGGAGTTTTTTCAATCGGATCGCTGCCAAATTGCACCCAAAAATCGGTTCGCGACTTGGGCTTCATAGCGGCAGTCTGATCTCTGAAAGTCCACATACCTGGGTATCTGATCGAGAAACCGTAATCACCACTTTCGTAGACGGAATCGAGTGACAGTCCCACTGGAAGCGGACTCGACGACGAAAATGCAGGCTTATCGCCCTCCGACATCCCCATACTCCCACCAAGGTTTTGGGGAGACGTCGCGCTGTCCGAAACTTCCGACCTGCCGGGAACATCGTTAATTCCCGAAGGCTGCGACGGAACATTTGGGACGTTTGAACCGACGCGCGGACCCATCACCGGACTTGATGCAGGTGGCCTGGCCGAGTTGGTTATTTCGACCTTTACAAATGCACTCCAAACCTCCTTGTTTGTATCGTCTCGCCCGATGGCCTTGATCAGATGCGGACCGTCAGAAACTGTTGTAGTGTCGAACTCGACCTGAAACGGTGACGCTTTAGAACTACCGATGAAACGACCGTCAACTTGGAACTCGACACTGTTCGGCACAACGTTCTCCGGAAGCACTGCTGCAAGCGTCGTCTTGCCTCTTATCTTGCGGGCCAAGTTTGTGATGTCTTTGGGCCCCACTTTCAAAGAGCGTGAGGATCCAAGCCGGGGGCCGATCATAGGTGGAGGTGTTGGGGGAATATCCTGAGCCTTTACCAGTTCTCCTGTTGCTGTTGTCAAAAGGCATATCCAAAAGCAAAAAGCAATGTGTATTCGCATACGGGTATCCTCCTTTCACAATGGGACGCGTTTTCTCGCTTATTGTAACATCTCAAGATGTCGGTAATCGCGAACCCAGAACACCAAAAGTTCCACCCTATTGGTTATCGAATCGAATCTCCAGTTTCAAGGCTACAGGTTACACAGGGCTTCAAATTTTATTACCGCACCGCGCCAAGCCGCGTTACTCGAAACGTGACAAATAATCTTTGAAATATGCAAGTTTTCTTCAGTTTAGCCGGAAACTAGCTGGGGTAAAAGCATAGGTGTGTGCAGCTCATCTATTCGGTGCAGGGATGGAGGGAGGTGTCCTAATGTCCACTCGACTTAGGGGATTTGCATCAATGGACCCTGAAAAGCAGCGAGAAATCGCTCGCAAGGGGGGTCGGGCCGCTCATGCAAAGGGAACGGCCCATGAGTGGACTAGCGAAGAGGCACGTATCGCCGGCCGAAAGGGCGGTGAAGCCAGTCACGGCGGAGGACGAAGGAAGAAGAGTATGTCCTAGCCGTGCCTTTTGTAGTCCCCTAACTGCACTCTCCAAAGCGAGATCGTGCTCTCGGAACAAACGACGGGCCGTTCGGCCCGTCGTTTGTTATACCCTTGGGTTACACCCATCCCCTTAGCTTCATTGCTTCGGCTACGCGCTGGATGGCAACCATATAAGCCGCAGTTCGCATATCAACTTGATAATCAAGCGACATGGCGAGTACGTCCGCAAATGCTTGCGTCATCTTTTTGTCGAGCTTGGCATGAATCTCTTCTTCCTCCCAATAGTAGTTCATGAGATTCTGCACCCACTCGAAATAGCTGACAGTAACACCACCTGCGTTGGCAAGAAAGTCGGGGATTACGAACACATCGTTCTTATAAAGGATCTCATCTGCCTCTGGAGTGGTAGGCCCGTTTGCAAGCTCACAAATAATACGGGCTTTGATCCGACCGGCATTCTCTCCCGTGATTACCCCTTCGAGAGCCGCCGGAACCAACACATCAACTGTCAGCTCCAAAAGATCCTCGTTGGAAACCGGCCTAGTGCCGGGGAAGCCCGCTACCGAGCCGGTGGAAAGCTTGTGCTTGATAACGGCTTCCGGGTCTATACCCGACTCACAGTAGACTCCGCCCCTTGTGTCGCTGACAGCCACAATCTTGCAGCCGAGAATATTCGAAAACAAAGTTGCGGCATGCTGGCCAGCGTTTCCAAAACCCTGAATAGCGCAAGTTGCCTTCGAAAGATCGATGTTGAGGTGCTTAGCGGCTTCTCGGACAGTGTAGGCTCCTCCACGAGCTGTTGCATCGCCGCGCCCTTCGGAGCCTCCAACAGCCAGCGGCTTGCCGGTAATAACGCCCGGGGCGTTGTAACCTGTTATCTTGGAGTACTCGTCCATCATCCACGCCATGATCTGGGGCGTGGTGTAGACGTCCGGAGCCGGTATGTCCTTTTCGGGACCAAGAATGCGCCCGACCTGGTCAACATAAGCACGGCTCAATCGCTCAAGCTCGGCATCGGACATTTCTTTGGGGTTGCAAACTATTCCTCCTTTGCCTCCCCCAAGCGGAATGTCTACCACCGCACACTTCCAAGTCATCCACGCTGCAAGCGCACGCACAGTGTCGATCGTTTCGTCCGGGTGGAACCTGATCCCGCCTTTGTTC
>JAOAGX010000141.1 GCA_026415535.1 Armatimonadota bacterium
AAGAGACAGGCCGAAGGTGGTGGCCCAGGTGCTTGGCGGACTTCGACTCGAGATGGGTGATCGTCTAGGACTTCGCGACGATTCTGTTCATGCGTGGGCTTGGATCGTAGACTTTCCGCTTTTTGAATGGAACGAGAGCGAGGGCAGATGGGATTCATCGCACCATCCCTTCACGATGCCGAACGAGGAAGATCTACCTCTTCTGGACACTGATCCTGGCAAGGTCAAGTCTCAGGCTTACGATCTCGTTTGCAACGGTAGCGAATTGGCGTCGGGCAGCATCCGAATCCACCGTCGCGACATACAGAACAAAGTCTTTCACCTGTTGAATCTCGGTGATGAGGAAATCCAAGCGCGTTTCGGCCATATGCTCGAAGCTTTTGAGTATGGTGCGCCTCCTCACGGCGGCATCGCGCCTGGCGTAGACCGTTTGGTAACTCTTCTGACCGACGACGACAACATTCGCCAAGTTATTGCCTTCCCAAAAACTGCGATGGGTAACGATCCGATGACCAACGCTCCATCGCCAGTCGACGAGGCTCAGTTGAGGGAGTTGCATATTAGGATAGTGGAGGACTAGAGCAACCGCATAACATACCTAAGCGTGGCATTGTAAAGGCTGGCCTTGAAGGCCAGCCACGAGTGCCAAGACCGCAGATTGATCCAATGAGTCGGAGCAGATCCTGAAGGGCAGTCGCTAGATTCCTTCTCCTCCTGAAACTTGCATCGTTGAATAATCGAGCCTTAGCTTGGAAGTTCGTTCTACTTGCACGACGACGCCGTCCTGCACAACGATAGTCACGTGGCCGTATCTAAGCCCTTTTAGTGCCCTACGGACCTCCTCGATCGCTATTTGGTGCTGCTTGTCCGGCGGCAGCTTGGCCGTTTCTTTTGACGACATGGTCAGATCGTCTCCGGTGGCGGTGGTTCCTCATATGGAAACAGTGCCGTGCTCAAATATCGCTCACCTGTGTCGGGCAGCACAACAACGATAAGTTTGCCTTTGTTCTCCGGTCTTTCGGCGACTTGCAGAGACGCATAAGCTGCTGCGCCACTCGATATTCCTACCAGTAGACCTTCGTTCCTCGCGAGCATCCGAGCCGTTTCGAACGCCTGGTCGTTAGTTACCTGGATGATTTCATCAAGCAGATCCGTATCCAGAACCTGCGGCACGAATCCTGCGCCAATCCCCTGTATTTTGTGTGTCCCCGGCGGGTTGCCGGAGAGCACAGCCGAGTCTGCGGGCTCGACTGCCACGATTTCAAGCGACGGCTTCACCGGTTTGAGCACCCGTCCTACACCAGTCAAGGTGCCGCCAGTTCCGACTCCGCCGACGAGTATGTCGATTCGTCCTTCCGTGTCTTCCCATATTTCCAGCGCGGTAGTTTCGGCGTGTGCTCTCGGGTTAGCCGGATTGTTGAACTGCTGCGGCATAAACGAGTTCGGTATCGACGCAGCTAGTTCCTCCGCCTTTTCGACTGCTCCGCGCATTCCTTTCGAGCCTGGAGTGAGCACGATTTCCGCACCCATTGCCGACAAAAGCTTACGTCGCTCGACGCTCATGGTTTCCGGCATTGTGAGGATCAGACGATAGCCGCGAGTAGCAGCAACTCCGGCTAGCGCGATTCCCGTGTTGCCACTGGTCGGCTCGATGATCACAGTACCCTCCCGGATCAGCCCTTGATGTTCAGCATCCTCAATCATGTATAAGGCTATGCGGTCCTTGACACTCCCCCACGGATTGTTTTTTTCCAATTTCGCCACTACCTCTGCTCCTCGGGCCGACTTGATTCGTACCATTGGTGTATTTCCGATCAAATCCGTGACTGAATCCGCAATCCGTGGCCAAGTTTTTTTAGGTGGCAATGGTTTTGTGGGTTGTGGGTATTCCATTTTTACTATCCTCCTTGGCTTGCGGCCAGAGCCTGGTCCAAATCCGCGATGATGTCATCGACGGTCTCCAGACCCACTGATAACCGCACGAAGTCATCGGTAACGCCAGTCGACAATTGTTCTTCCGGCGTGAGCTGCTGGTGAGTAGTTGATGCTGGGTGGATGATCAGGCTTTTGGCGTCGCCAATGTTGGCCAAGTGGGAGAGAAGCTTTACGGAGTTTATCAGTCTGATCCCGGCTTCTCGTCCGCCCTTGATACCGAACCCGATGATCGCACCGAATCCTTCCCGCAGAAATAGCTTTGCTCTCTCGTGGTCCGGATGGCTGGGCAGACCTGGGTAGTTTACCCAGGTGACTGCCGGATGTTTTTCCAGCCATTGTGCCACAGCTAGTGCGTTCGCCGAGTGCTGTCGGATTCTTAGCGGCAACGTCTCAAGACCCTGGAGAAACAAGAAAGAGTTAAATGGTGAAAGAGAAGGCCCAATATCTCTCAGAAGTTGCACGCGCGCTTTGATGATATAAGCAATTCCCGGCACAACAGCTCCGTCGTGTAGACCAAATGCTTCCCAGTAGCTGACTCCGTGATAGGACGGATCCGGCTCGGTGATCTCCGGAAACTTGCCGTTTGCCCAATTGAACTTGCCTGAATCGACAATGGCTCCGCCTATGCTTGTGCCGTGGCCGCCGATGAACTTGGTAAGCGAATACACGACGATGTCTGCGCCGTATTCAATTGGACGCAAAAGAGGGGGCGGCGAAACCGTGTTGTCCACTATGAGCGGTATTCCGTGCCGGTGTGCGGCCTCGGCAAGTGCGGGATAGTCATCCACGTTGTTCTTGGGGTTTCCGATGGACTCCGTGTAGACTAGGCGAGTGTTCTCATCGATTGCCGCCTCGACTGCTCTGGGATCTGAAGAATCCACGAACCGAACCGTGATCCCAAGCCTCGGAAGCGTGTAGTGGAAGAGGTTGTATGTTCCACCATATAGGTAGCTCGTGGAGACAATATTCTGACCAGCCCGGGTGATGTTGAGTACAGCCAGAGTTATGGCAGCTTGGCCCGAAGATACCGCTAGAGCGGCGGAGCCGCCATCCAGCTCGGCCAGCCGCTTCTCTAGGACATCTGTCGTCGGATTCATTATGCGCGTGTAAATGTTGCCGAATTCCTTGAGGCTGAACAGCCTGGCAGCGTGTTCGACAGAGTCGAACACGTAGGAAGTGGTTTGATAGATCGGTACGGCCCGCGCGTGTGTGGCGGGATCAGGGGTTTGCCCACCGTGCAGTGCGATTGTCTCAACGCCAGTGCTTGAGTCTTTGATCACTTTCTTATCCTCCTCCAGTGAAAAATAAAATGGGCCGGAGGACACCATCAATAGGGTCCTACCGGCCTCCGGTTGTCCGGTCAGCCTGTAGCTGTCCTAACGAGAATAGATTGCGTACTCATATTATGCTAATTTACTAGCCACATGTCAAGAGGCTTAGTGCTGATAGGCACAAAGTTTTTCCTGCTTGGGTTCCTATTAAACTTTACTGTCGGTCATTGAGAGTGTTTATCTCCAAGAAAATCCCTGGCCGCGTCCGTTGAAAACGAACACGTGTGTATCTGGGAAAGAATGGGCCGATCCTTCGATACGTTGCGCTACTCGGGGTGTGAAGTGGTTGGCCTTTCTAGCAGTTAAGGGTTGTTGGCTACTAGAATGTCGCGCTGGGCGAGTTTTATTGCACGTACGGTAGCGTACCCTGTTGTGTGCAAAATCTTGCTGAGTTAGGTAAGGCGCATCCCTATTTCCAAGATGTGATTAATTAGAGTGCACAATGAAGAATACGCCTTGAGTGAAGTATACGCCGATGAGTTGGAGAGTGCGATAGAGGTCTGGTTGGAGGTTCGTGGCGAGGACTGTCCTTGGGGTCGGTATATGGAGTTCCGGCAGGGGGTGTGAAGCATTGCTGCTGGGGTTCACAAGCTCAGGAACGTAGCAAGTAAGGTTAGTAAGCGTAACGAGAATGCTTGCCTGTATGGAGGAAAGCTAATATATCTGTCCAATGACCGCACCGAGGCGATAAAGTGATTCAAGGCCTTGGGGGACAAGTGGGTTGAGATCGAAGCCAAGGCCGTGGCCTGCCTGGAAACCGAGATCGAGGGACTACTTGAGTTCTCTGTCATTCCTGAGAGTTTTCAGAAAACTATGAATACCACCAGTCTCGTCGGGAGAGTCTTCCGAGAGGTCCGACTACGAAGCGGGACGATTTCCTGCTTGACCGACCGAAGAGTCGTGGATAGGATGCTGTATGCCATATTGGCATACCAAAACAATCGGTTGGTATGATGCCTACCAACCAAAGCAATTTACACACAAGACTTGACGCTGCCCAGCGAGTTCGTCCAATTGACAGTCTTCACGGCCGGTGATACACTTGGCACGTTTATGGAGCTTGTCGGGAGGTGTATGAGTGTACGTCGGACGAATAGTAGTGGTCGGCAAGACCGACCGTCCTTTTGTGGCGTATAGAGTGTCGTCGAGATCATTTCCTAACAGAGTTGCCAGAGTTGCCGACGACGGCGTCGCGATTCAGCCTTTGGACCCGGAGGACATGAAAAGGAATCCCTACATTGCGTACAACTGCATTCGCGTGTGCGACAAAGGGGTTGTGGTCTCGAACGGTTCCCACACCGATCCTATCCTTGAGGAACTGATCAAAGGGACCGCACCGGACGTGGCTATGCAAAAGGTTCTAGGCGAGATGGGCTATGAGAAGGACGATTTTAACACGCCGCGCATTGCGGGTGTGGTAACCGACGACTACGGCTTCATCGGGATCATCAGACCCGATGCAATTGAGATAGGTGCGTTTGGACTCGAAGAGAATACTTGCCGAGTGATTTGCACTTACGAAATGGACCGACTAGATAACAAGAACCATCCGTTTGTCGCATCATCGGCGGCCGAAGCGGCCAAGTACGTAGTAGAAGGCGGCATATTCAAGGATTTTGAGCTGCCAATCTGTGCTGCTGCCTGGATGGACGGGCTGGCAGTTTACAATCCGCACGAGTAGGCCGAGGGTCGCCAGAGGGCACAAAGCAACCGCGTTTGACTAGACGCTTACTCACTTTTCCCTGCGGTCTGACTAGATTCCGACTCGGGCTTGGAGGAATCGGTTTCTTCCTGCGCTTTTCTTGAGGCCTTTTTGAACTCGTGTATTCCCTCGGCCAACGATCGTCCCAGCTCGGGAAGCTTTTTTATGCCGAATAGGAGCACGATTACTCCAACGATTATGATCGCCTCGTTAGTCCCGATCGCTATTGGCAGCATTTGGCACATTCTCCTTTGAGTCGCCCGCCATGCGGTTCTGAACTGGCTCGGGCTCGTCGTCGCGCTCTACTGCGTCCATCACCTCGCGCGATGCTCGCCTGAGCTCTCGTAGACCCTGACCAATCGACCTACCGATTTCCGGCAGCTTCTTCGGCCCGAATATGATCAGTGCCATCGCGAGGATGATTAGAATCTCTTGCGTTCCAACATGGAACAAGGAAAACCCTTCTTTCAGCTAACTTTGATAAGGCTTACTCCCTGCCTCATTTCCATTATACTCTTTTTTGAACAGAATCCGGCACCGTAACTTGTTGCGTTTGCGGCTCCGGCTGCGGTTCCCCACGCTAGTGCGTCAGCGAGCGATTCCCCGCTCAATATCTCGTCGAGAAAAGCTGCGAGGAATGAATCGCCTGAACCAACTGCGCTTGCAAACTGTATCTCCGGCGGAGTCGCTTGCCATGCTTGGACCCCGTCGGTAACTAGTGCGCCGCTTCGGCCCATCGTGACGGCGGTTATTTGGACCCCGTATTGTTTAAGGCTCTTTGCTGCACTGGATATTTCCTCCAATGTGCAGAGTTCGTGTCCCGAAAGTTGTGACAATTCGGCCACGTTCGGCTTCACAATAAACGGTGCTCCCTTTATTCCCTCCGCGAGATGTTCGCCGCTGGCATCTAGTGCCGATCTGACTCCTGCTCGCCTAGCAATTTCTATAAGCTCCTTATAGAACGTGGCGGGCACTCCTGGAGGGCAGTGGCCGGACAATACCAGGAAACTCTTCCCCGGTGTGAGGTCGGCGATTTTGGCACGCATCTCGTCGAGTTCTTCCTCCGAAATTGTAGGGCCTGGCTCGTTGATTTCAGTTTGCGTGCCGTTTGTGGGATCCATCACCTTAATACA
>JAOAGX010000013.1 GCA_026415535.1 Armatimonadota bacterium
AGATGTGTATAAGAGACAGGGGCGACATCGGTGCCGACGTCATCCAGCGTTATTACGCGGCTGCAAGCTCAACGCCCGGAGCCGTACTGGGAAGACTGGTTCGACTTAGCCAGTTTCATCTCGGCAAACTTGAGCCTGGGCTGGCAAGATGGTATGAAAAACGCATTGCCCAGGTGTGGTCGAAAATCAAAGACAACATACCATGAGTGCTCAACATAGAAGAACAAAGCCTTTTTGCTCTAGGCTACTACCAGCAAATTGCGTCGGATAACGCCCGACCGGATACCATTAACCAAACTGCTGAAAACCAGAATGAAACACTTAGGGAGGATAACAATGCTTGACAACACACCCGTTTCAAATCGCTACGAGTTCCTCTACTTCTTTGACTGCGAGAACGGCAACCCTAACGGTGACCCGGACGCAGGAAATGCTCCGCGTATTGATCCCGAAGATATGCACGGCCTGGTTTCTGATGTCGCGCTCAAGCGCAGAGTGCGTAACTACGTGCAGATGAGAGAGAAAAACATTATGCCATTTGCGATATTTGTCGAACACGCAACCAACCTTAACACAAAGATAATGCAAGCTGAAGAGGCCAATCCAGCCGATAGTAAATCAAAACCTAAATCTAAAAAGCAAGTGGATAATAAACGGAAATGGATGTGCGATAAATTTTGGGATGTTCGCACATTTGGCGCGGTGATGAGCACTGGGCCAAACGCAGGCCAAGTCCGCGGTCCAGTTCAGTTTTCCTTCGCCAGGTCGCTAGACCCAGTTTTACCTGTGGACATCTCGATCACGCGTATGGCTGTCGCAGAGGACATACAAAAAGCAAGTTCTGCGGCGGACTCTACGAGTTCTGCGGCGGACTATATCGAGTGGGAAAACGAACGGAATGAAGACAAGCTTCGAACAATGGGCCGGAAAGCGCTGATTCCATATGGCTTATATGTAGCCAAAGGTTTTGTCAGCGCCCATCTGGCCCAGCGTGACGAACACGTTCACGGCACCGGCTTTTCAGAATACGACCTAAGTCTGCTCTGGGAAGCCCTAGAGAACATGTTCGATCACGACCGGTCCGCAAGCAAGGGCTACATGAGCGCAAGGAAGCTCGTTATCTTCAAACACGTCGGCACCGACCCTGATCCCGAACAAAGAAGGCGCCAGGCAATGCTGGGATGCGCACCGGCTCACAAGCTCCTGGATCTGGGCGAGATAGTCGAGGTCAGGCGCAACTTTACTAAGGACACGCCTCCGCGCAGGTTCTCGGACTACGAGATCGTAATACACAGCGACCGTGTTCCTGAGGGCGTAGAGCTTATCGAGAGGCCTAGCTAAGGAGGCGAGTAAGATGAAACTGAGAGCGACCATGTTCCTGAAGGCGTAGATCTTAACGAGAGGTGATCACGTGAGCAGCGTTCCCGCCGAAGACGAGGCGGTAGTAATGGTCTCGGCTGTCGCGCACTACGCGTATTGCCCAAGGCGATGCGGGCTAATTTATGTGGAGAACCTGTTTGACGACAACGTGTTCACTCTGCTTGGCTCAGCAGCGCATGTGCGAGCGGACCAGCCGACCGAAACTACCAAACACGGCGTGATAATCGAGCATGCGCTCCCAATCTGGTCTGACAAGCACGGACTTTGTGGCAGGGCGGACGTAGTTGAGTTCCATCCAGACGGGTCGATTTTACCGGTAGAGTACAAGATCAGCCCGAAACACAGAATAGAACACGCACGTTTTCAGCTCTGCGCGCAGGCAATTTGTCTGGAGGAGATGTTTGGCCGCGCCGTCACAAGCGGCGCGGCCTACTCTAGCTCGTCGCACCAGCGAGTCAGTGTTGCGTTCACCACAGAACTGCGCGAGGAAACTGCGCGGATCATCGAGCTAATCCGCAAAATGCTTGTGGAACAAAATCTGCCGCCGCCTGTTAATGATCGACGCTGTCCCAACTGTTCGCTTGTGCACTTGTGTGTTCCGGAAGGCATAAGCAACCTAGCAAGTGTGCATTGTGAAGACTTTCTATTCTTGCCTTCTGACAGAGAAGTTGCCGAATGAGTCGCGAGTTGCTTAACACACTCTTTGTAATGACTCAGGGCGCCTACGTTCGTCAGGAGGGCGAAACTGCCAAGGTCGAGTTTGAAGGAAAGACGATTATTCAAACTCCGCTGCACCACCTCGACGGCATCGTGACTTTTGGGAACGTAATGATGAGCCCGCAGCTTATGCACAAGTGTGCTTCAGAAGGGCGGACGGTTGCGTTTTTGAGCGCGGGAGGTCGGTTCCTGGCGAGAGTTGTCGGGCCGGTGTCAGGCAATGTGCTGATCCGCGAACAGCAATTCGAAGCCTATCGAGACCCGACGCGGCGCTGTCGGATCGCGCGGTCGATTGTGGCAGGCAAGATACACAATATGCGATCCGTCCTGCTTAGAGTTGCGCGGGAAACCTCCGACCAGTATAGAAAAAACGCACTTGGGCAGGCCGCAGAATGGCTGGCAACATATCTCAAGAGTCTTGCAACAGCTAAAGATCTCGAAGAGGTTCGTGGCTATGAGGGTCAGGCGACTGCGGATTACTTCTCGGTCTTCGACTCCATGATTTTTGCGCAACGAACCGATTTCAAATTCGCGTCTAGGAACCGTAGGCCTCCAAGGGACAGGATCAACGCGCTCCTATCTTTTCTCTATGCTTTACTCCTTAATGATTGTGTAAGCGCAGCGGAGGGGATTGGGCTTGATCCGCAATTTGGATATCTTCACTCCCTGAGGTCTGGAAGGCCTGCTTTGGGACTCGATCTCATGGAGGAGTTCAGACCGGTTCTCGCAGACAGACTGGCTCTTAACTTGGTAAACAGGCAACAAATCAAGCCTAACAACTTTGAAACGCGCCCAGGCGATTCGGTCCTGCTCGATGAGGATGGGCGCAGGACCGTGATAGCGGCCTATCAAAAGCGCAAGCAGATAGAGGTCGAGCATCCTCTTTTAAAAGCGAAGACGCCGCTGGGTCTTGTGCCCCACATTCAGGCGCGAATATTGGCTAGGCACCTCAGGGGTGACTTGCGAGACTATTTTCCTTACTATCCGAGGTGATTGAATTATGAGCTACAGTGCACAGGATCAGTCTACACTGGACGCATCTTTTCACGACATAGGTAAGATCATCAACTGGGAAAAGATCGGCCTCCGTGGCACCAAACTCGACGGATCGCTGGAGTATGATCCTCACGAATTCGAGAAATGCATTGATGAGAACTGGCAAAGCCCTGAATGGGGAATCGATCCCTCAGCCACGCCGTGGCGGAGCATATTAACCTGGCACAATGGCTGGGTCGTTGAATACGGTAAGTCCTGGCATCGATGGCACACAAAGGTGGCAGATTGGCTTGCATGCAGCTACGCGAGGCCGCTCACTGAGGAGGAAAAGAGAAAGCTCAGGGCCGATCCGAGCTACGGCGTCTACACATTGTGGACAGGTCTGAGGCAACAAGATTGCCGCATCGTAGATCCAGAGAAAGTTAGGGACCTGATTCGTCTCCTAAACACGAGTCCTTCTTGGGCATGTGTGTCAAGCACCTACAAAGATCAACTCCAAGCGCGACCAGAAGATGCTCGTCCCGGTTTTGACGTCACAAGTGTTTTGGCACATTCTACGGCAGTCGGCAAGCTTGGGCGGCTCCTGGCGCGAGTTTGTCACCAAATGAAGGGCCTAAATCCTGGCGGCGGAATAACCAAGAAGGCCGTTTGCGGTATGCAAAGACCTCCCAGTATCGTAGTCTCCCACTTCCGTCTTGGGTTCCGACAACGGGTTTTTCGCGCGCGTGATTTGGGTGTGTTTGTCTATATGGAGAAGAAGCTGGACGAAATTGCGGACGACTTCTCCGACAACATCCTGACTCGGTTCGGCTTCGAGGGCGTAGCAGTGTTTGAGTCGGCCGACTCAAGGAGCTCGTTCCTGCGCAGGCTTGATGAAGCCGGTTTCGTCATCGAAGAGCAGATTCTGGACAAGACTCTAAACTAATTTTTTACCTCTCCGTCCTCCGACGACGAAGAGCTGGCGACCAGCGGTCTGATGATGGTTCTCGACCAACCTTGGATGAGAGCTTATCACGAGAAGCCAGGCGACCGAATCGATCTCCCGATCTGCGAAGGCTGCCAGATGGCCCGTGCCAACAAGCACTGGCCCAAGGATCATCTGGCTCGAATGGAGGGCTGGACCGAGACGACTCTCCGAATACTTGAGCACACTGCTTGGCGCGAAATCGACTTGGCCGACATACCCGAGCCTGACAGAGCGAACCTTGCAACGTGGCTCGAGGAACGCAGCGAGGAGGACCTTTGTGAACTGTGCTTCGAGATTAGGCGGCAGACTCGGCCCATTCGTCTTCTCGGTGAGTGGGAAGGCGACCTGCTATATTTGCGGGTCAAGCTCGACTTGAAGCGCCTGGCAGAACATGGGCGACCGGCCGGAGGTAGCAAAGAATCGTGCTTAGAGTACCTGCACAAGGAGTACCTGAGCAGCGTCTATCCGGAGATTGATGAGAATCTGCTAAGCGGGGTTTTCGCATCATTTCCGCTAGTAGCCGACTTTGTAGAAGACTACAAGAGTTTTCTCGGTACGATCTGGAACGAAATGAAAGCGCGATATTCCGGCCGTGTGGAACAGCTCGCGTTCGACCTGTTCTGCGTTGGCCTAGCAGATAGAAGCGAAGCGCTAGATATCCTTAAGATGGTTGGCGAGTACTGCATTCAGGTTTTCCCGAAACTGTTCGACCTGCCGCAACATGTCGAGACCCCAATCGGCGTTGCAATGTCTATCTCGAACAACAAGCACCCATTCTTCGATCACTGGCGATTTCTGGACGCGTTAGAGCCTGACGTGCCCATAAACGTCGTCGGCTCTGGCCGGGCTAGCTTCAGGCTTCCCGACCTAAACCGGGTCATTGAGGCGCTGAAAACGGCGCCAAGAAAACAACTTCATAACCTGGCCGCTGCCGCTCGCGTATCCAAGTCTTTGGGTGAGCTGATCTTGCGAGACAAAGACAGCCGTATCGGCAAACTCAGCGGCTTGGTGCCGGAATGTATTGAATCCGAGAGCGCTCGCGTTCTCGCAAACTTGATGGAGGGCTGAATGGATAAGACAACGACGTTGAACGGCAAATCGTTTCTGCATTACCAACTCAAAGCCGACCTGCTTTGCCTGGGTGAGCGTATTCGAGGTGGCATCTTCCGCCCATGCCTGGAAGTTTTTACCTACACCGGTTTGGCCGGTGCTCTTAAATCTCGATTCCCTCATCCGTACCGAAGCATTCATGCCGTCGGGCGCTTTCGGCACAAGAGTCGCCACATCCTCGTGTTTTCGCCACGTGACCGAGGACGCGAGGTAAGCGCGGTGCCGCTCGAAATAGAATACCTGGCTGACGTGGAGGCCGACTTGTACGTACAGCTTAACGACTTTACCGCTACTTGGCCTGACCACTTTACGCTGCGCCTGGGCGCGATGAAATCTAAGGGCTTCGGCGAGTGTCGAGTTGACAAGATCGGCGAAGTCAAACCAGGCGAACCAAAGTATGGGAAACTAGCAGTTCGCCTGCCGGACGACCCAGTAGTGTTGGAAGCTCTTGGAGTAATGGAGGTGAAAGCGCCAGTCTACGGATACCTGTTTCGCCCCGATCGCGGCGGAACCGGCCACTACGAACTAGGCCTGTTCGAAAACAGTATCGTAAAAGCTGACCCTATTTTGCTTAAGGAGTAAAAGCATGGATGACCCCATCGCCAAAGTAATTGACCAAATCGCGCGAGACTCTCTCGTGCGACGAGCAGTCAAAGACCTGAAGCCCCACTTCCTCAACAACGTGGGCGAAATCTTCGAGATCTATGGCTTTGCTACGACTCGCCAACACCTGAAAGCACAAAAAGAACGCGGAGGCGAACTTGACACTCAAGCTGGGGCCATCTTGGCTGCACTCGACTATATGGAAAAGTGCGAACTGATCCACCGCGATCGAGCCATCGGCAGGTTGCTGATCAAAACACTAAGACAGTGCTGCACAAGCCAACAGCATACACAAGGAGGACACAGATGATGGATCTCAAGCATGAACAAAAAACAGTTTCGCGTCAAATATACACGGTCACGCTAAAAACGCAGTCGCCGTTCCGTGTGGGCGGCGTTGCGGATTCCGCTCTCACAAGCCGACAACCCCACCGCAATTGTGGGAGGCAGACCGTGCGTACCAGGTTCGACTCTGAAGGGCGCACTGCGCGCAAAGATCGAGCGTTGGCTCCTGGGCACCGCTTATGACCCCAAGCAGAACAAGTGGCACGACGAAGAGCTGAAGCCCTGTGTGCCGTCCACCAGGCTCTCAAACGATGAGAAGAGACTGGTTGAAGAAAACCGGTATCGCGGGAAGAGTTGTAGCTACGGCGGGAGCGACCGCGGCCAGGAAAAGAACGGGGAGAAGCCGAAAACTATCTGCCCGGTGTGCTACCTACTCGGCGCTCAGGGACTGGTTGGGTTCGTAAGTGTGCCGTTCCTGTTTGCTGAACCAGGTTATCAGAATCTCTATTCATCCAGCATTGATCGTGCTTCTGGGACGGTCAAGAGCGGAACAAACCGGCCATACCAGCTTGTGCCTCCAGGAGCTAAGTTCGTTGGCGAACTGGAAATACTTCTTGAGAACGGTTTTCTGGGCTGGAAGCTTGGATCGCCCCGGCCGCTTAGGGAAAATCCTAATGCCGATGCCTGGCTTAAGAACGAACAATACGAGCCAGAAGCTCTCGCAAGCTTCGTGGTAGACCGGCTAGCATCCATCGGCTACATCGGGGGCTACCGCTCTAAAGGATGTGGCCGCGTTGAAATTAGCGTCAAGAAGGCGCTCAATCAGGCAAATGCTGAGTCGTTTCGAGGGAACACATGCGCATAGACATACTCGTCAGTTACGACGTCAACACGGAAGACAAGGAAGGTCAGCGTCGGCTGTAGCGGGTGGCGAAAGCCTGCAAGAACTACGGGCAGAGAGTGCAGTACTCTGTTTTTGAATGCAGCGTCAATGAGATGGGGTTGGAACGCCTCAGAACCAAGCTAAAAAGCATAATCAAGCCCGAAACTGATAGCCTGCGCATCTACCGCCTTAGAGGGCGTCGCGAGGACTATCTGGAAACGTATGGGGTAGACAGATACGTCGATTTTTCCGACGTGCTGATCGTATGAGCGATTTGCGCGAATGGGTGGCGATTTGGCCCCGAGCGTGAGGTCCGCGCAGAGTTTGCGGCTCCGCTGAACGTGAAACCTCAAGCACATTGACAAAAAGCTTGGTAACGATGTAGAATTAGGTTGAGCGAGGTTGACCCGGATTTAATCTCAATTTTCGTCACTGCTAAGCTCAGCAGTGACAGTTGCACCGGCCCTCAGTGGCCGGTGAGGATTGAAGCTTGGCGGAATGGTGCTTTATGTGGTTCGGGATTCGGAAAGATGGTCACAACTGTCCAGGGTGGCTCAAGTTTTGTTTGCAAGTCACACTTCCTACTCCAATCCCGCGACTGCGAAATAGTAACGAAATGTACCAAACTCAAGCTCAAAATGCCCTTTGGACCTAAATGCGAAAGTCCAAAGGAAAAAGAGAAAACACGCCTAAACAGAGAAAAACGGGCCTTGATGTGGGAATTTGGGCGGGAAGCCAGTCCAAAGGATGGAGCCGTTGGAATTGCCTTAGACATCGCCGCTGAGCACGGTTCCCACGCGTAACACGGCAAAAAGCGCCGGATCATAAATCACCGGCGCTATCAGTAGAGAGAAACTTCGTTTTCGGTTGTTTGGTGGAGGCGGGGGGACTTGAACCCCCGTCCGAAAGAGGACCGTCGTAAGCGTCTACGAGCGTAGCCTGCATTTTGGTTCTCGGACCTACTGACTCCTGCAAGCTGGATTCGTCGGCCCCAGTCCGTAAGTTGGTCCCCGACAGTCTACGGACCCAACAGTCGGGCTAGCCGGTTTTTGTTACGCCCGGAACCATTTCCACCGGCAAGAAACGGGCGGACGCGCTAGCCTAGTTTAGGCAGCGAGTGCGTACTGTGTAGTCGCGTTTATTGTTTTGCCGCTTTTTACGAGGCCAGCGGCGCCTCGGCTCGCAGCTTAAGCCGGCCACTCCCCCGTCAACACCAATCGCCCCCACAAGGAGATGATTGTGACTATCTTAATTATACCCTACTTCACGTCGACCAACAAGGCGTCTGGCAGAGGGTAAGAGTTCACCCATCCAGAGTATAACTTACTGAGCAGGTACAGAGGCTAGCGTGTAGGCTTGGACGATCATTCGCTGCAGGCAGAGAGGAGGTCTCTACTCTGAAGCGCCCAGGTGCAAAAGACGGTCATCAGCGTGCGTCTGGTTGTTGAGCCACGTTCCGAGCGGGTAACACCTGTTACCTTGTGGGCGATCACGGCCGGACGGATTGCTTGCTCCGCCGGGTTGTTTCCAGATAGACAACCGAGACACTCAACAAAGGTGAAGAATTTCCGATAAGTCTATTGCAAAAAACCTAAATTAGATGTCTGTTCACTCTCGCAAGCGCAGATTCTTCGCCCTGCTGACAATAATGTGCCAATCAGGTTGTCACTCTGAGCGTAGCAAAGAATCTTACGACAATAGATAATGCATTCGTCGAGATAACCTGTTGCTTGGTGACCTTTGCTACAGAATGCAAGTACACCGTTTCAAACGATTCGGTGCTAGTGTCTCGGGAAGATTGCTTCCGACACACCTCGCACAAGCAGCGCACCCGGTGGTTTACAACTCGCTCACAAGTTTGGCAGAATGGTAAGGCTAGTCATCCGACCGGCGAACGAAGACCAGCACGTCTTCTGGAAGCAAGGGGTCTTGCGGCTGGAGTTCCAATCCTTCCAACGACTGTGACACAGCAAACTGACGCTTTACCCTGCGCAAATATCGGTCGACTACTTCCTTATCCTTGATTTTTCCGGCTGCAAGGTCCAAAATCTGTCTCACAGCACTGCCTGGGTCCTTCAGATACTCCCGCCATATCCTAACCTTACGCAGCACGTACCAAAATTCGTCATGGGCATAATTGTCAGATTCTTGGGTCAGTATGACGGCGTCAAGCGGCAATCCCGCCGCACTTAGGGTAGTAATATCGGCATCGGTAACCGGCACCCATACCGCCGGGTTCTTGTATCTATACGCCGCAATCCAAGGAACATCGGTGTATAGTGGCGATCGAACTCCTCGGAAAGCAAGTGCAGTAAAGTAGTCGTGAGCAGGCTCGTTTCGAAATTCATTCGACACGCCGGACTCTTTCCAAACAAACGGAGCAATGCTTTGGCTCGCTGCAAGAAGAACAAAACACCCGATCAGCACCCGACTATAAAAGGTGTGCAGCTTCTTTGCGTCCAGCAGAAGCAGAAAATAAGCGCAAGCAAACACCGCCACAACTGGCGCAAAAATGAACGTCGCATCCCTACCCATTCCAAATAGCGCAACACATATCATTCCAAAGGGTAACAATGCATACATTAATCCTCGAACAGCGTTCGCAGACGTATTACGAAACCTGTACAACACGCTAACGAGCGCAAATCCTATTACGGCAAAACCACACACCTCGACAATCGACCGCAATTGTTCAGCGAAACCAGCTATTAGCTTGTGTGAAAACGCCGAAAACTGTTCGAACGGAAAAAGTATGATCCTCAACACCCCCCTATTGGCCGAATCTGTTGAGCGATACAGGGTGTCGCCGGGATAGGCTGTGGTATTAACCATTAGATCCCAAGCATTTACTCCGAGAAAAGGAACCCCCGTATACTCGAAGTTACGGTAAGCCAAAGGTGCGGTTACAAGCAGTGTGGCGATTAGATAAGTGACCAGGTTTAGCCTCTTGCGAGCACCGGTCAGTCCGAAGAACACAGCCACTGGCAAGGTTACAAAGATGAGTACGTGGTGAGTCGCATAAAGGAGACCGGTTAACAATGCAGCCAAGGCAGCGCAGGCAATTCTCAGCTTCGCAGACGCAGAGTCTCTGGATTTGTGGTGAATAGCAAGAATCATTAAGAGCAAAGTAAACCACAACGCTGCCATGCCCCAACATTCGCCACCGATTCCTATCCTCAACACCCGCACATTCACACCCAGCACCGATGCAGCCAGAAAACCAACACGCCAGTCGAACAGAATCCTGCCAAGGACACACGAGGCCAAAAGCGTTGCAAACACAAACGCCATGGAAGTCCATGCAGCTACCTGGTCGCTGATCGACCTCATTTTGAACGCCATCGCCAGAAAGTATGGATATGCGGGAGCGTGGTTTATTTCTGCACGAAAGTCGAGGTTATGAGGAACTAGTCCGACGTTAAACGGTCGGATAAACCGCGTCGTATAGCCGTGGCCCGTGGCAATTGATTCGGCCAATTGTGCCAGGTCGACAGCCTCTCTTGTCCAGAGCACACCGAAGTTTGTCTGATAAAACCGACTCAAGAGCAGCCCCAAAACAATGAAAACTGCGAATCCCGCTCCAACTATCGCCCAAGGCACGCGCGAAGTTTTGATTCCCGCTTCCCCCAAACGCCCTACTTCGCCTTGGCCTTCCAAACCCATCCGTTCCTCCAGACCAGTCAACGATTAACCATTTCCTCGTAAATTTGTTCTATCTTGGCAACCGCTGCCTGCCATGAAAAAGCTTTTTCAACAAAATCGCGAGCCCGCATTCCCATGTCCCGAGCAGCATTAGGGTTTGCAAATAGTTGTCCGACCGTGTCAGCGACTTCTTCAGGCGTATCTGCTTCGAGCAAGCCTGGACAGTGACCGATGGGTTTAGCGGCAAGCGGACTAGCAACCACTGGCAAGGCCATCGCCATCGCTTCCAGCACCTTGTTCTGAACTCCTACCGCTGATCGCATCGGTGCAACCGCAACAGCAGCTGCATCCATCTCTGGCCGTAGATCTTCGAGGTATCCTGTGACTCGTATACCGGGTTCGGACGCCAGAGATGTCACAGACTGCGGTGGATTACTGCCTGCTATGACAAACTCAGCTTCTTGCCACCTGGCGCGAAGTCTGGGAAAGACCTCGCGTGCAAACCATAATGCGGCCTGTGCATTTGGACTGTAACTCATCTTTCCGGTAAAAATAACCCTTTGTGGAACTTTACTAGTTCCGCGAGGAGCGAAGTAATTTGTGTCGACGCCGTTGGGCACGACATCGATTGATAAATGGGAACCAAGATCGAGTAAAGCGTTGCGTTCGGCTTCCGTCGTAATAATTATTCGGTCGAAACTACTGAGCATACGCGGCTCGTATCGGCGCAGCTTCAGAGCTTCGAGTTTCATTACACACCGAGCCACCAGACTCTTTTTTGCACGGGACATCTGGCAAAAAAGGCCTGTAAGACAATCCACCGCGTCGAACACGATCGGCGTTTTTGAATTTCGCGGAGCAAAGTGAGCCGCGCGCAGATGTTCGACATGAATGAGGTCGAAACTCTCACGATTCACCACTGATTCCGCTTCCCGCTTCATTCGGCCGGACCAGCAATAAGCCGCACTCAGTGGAACCGTTAGAGGTAGGGATATGCATGCCTGCACCAAACCTCGGAGCCGGGAGTGCGGCACCACTCGCAGCTCTTTTACAATCGGTACTAACTCTTCCACTCCATCAGTTCGCGTATTGTCCGACTCGCCTAGTGCAACAACGCTCACGTTGTGTCGCTTTGCCAGCTCCTTGATAATCTGAAATGGTCTGACCCTAATTCTTGACGGCACATATGGCGTAATGAACAGGATTTTCACGTCGTCTGACCCCAGCAGTCACTATACAGCGAGAGTAACCGACTTCCCACAACTTCCCAAGAGTACTCGCGTTCGACTAACTCGCGGCCTTTGCGCCCCAACTCGCGCGCAAGATTGGGATCATTTAGCACATCTATTACCGCCTTAGCAAAGTCCTCCGGACTATCAGCAATCAGGATGTGTTCTCCGTGTGCAACCTTCAGGCCCTCTGCACCGATAGACGTCGAGACAACAGGCAGCCCCATCGCTAGGGCACCAAGTATTTTGACCCGAACACCGCTTCCTGACCGAAGCGGCACGACAAAAACACCGCAATTCGCAGCCAACTCGCGGGCGTCGCGAACGTAGCCGGTTACCCTGATTCCCGACTCGCATGCCAGACGCCGAACTGCGCGGGGCGGCTTCTGACCGGCAATTGTGAACACACAGTCTGGCAACTTGCTTCTGACAATCGGGAGAATCTTGCTATGAAAGTACAGTACGCAGTCGATATTGGGCGGCCAATACATGGTTCCCAAAAACAAGATGTTCTTAGAGTTCTCTACACGCTGCACCACCGGAATTGAGTTGACATCAACACCAATCGGCACACACTCAACGATTCCTCTCCTTGCCAAATAGGAACCGGAAAAGGTCTTCATTTCTCCTCTCCTTACTGAGGAGAGGTCGGGAGAGATCATCCGACGCAGTGTCTCCGCATCCTCCTCACTAACCGCAATAACCAGATCAGACTTTCTACAGATTTCGATTTCATACTCGAACAGCTTAGGCCACTCGATTCCTGCATAGGCACGCATGAGCGGATTGGTGGAAGTCTCGGCTATTCGTTTCACAATTGTCGACTCGACGTTGTGCTGATCAAGCACAGTCCGATAAGGGCCGTCGAAATCAACAAATTGCGCCATTTGCAAATGATCTATGTGAACTATGTCAGGCACGAAATCC
Organism: Armatimonadota bacterium; assembly: GCA_026415535.1. Classification (GTDB taxonomy): domain Bacteria; phylum Armatimonadota; class UBA5829; order UBA5829; family UBA5829; genus CALJES01. The sequence continues at coordinate 12,740 of JAOAGX010000013.1, forward strand.
CGTACAACCTGCTGAAATCGATTCAGCATTTCGCGACGGAAGTCCCTCGTCACAATGAACGATCTTCGAAAAAATAAGCTTGATAAGGCTTGCCTAAAATCCGCAAACCGTGACCTCACGAACGGCACAACCTCTACGAAGCGACACATTCGCCGAAGATCTTCAACGCTTTCCTGTTCGGCTTTATTGCGTACATACGCCAGCAGGCAGACATCGTGTTCCGAAGCAAGCGCGCGAAGCATACATAGCGACTTGATCTTGCCACCTGAGTCCGCCGGTAGTGGAAAAAGTTGGCTGAGGAAAAGTATCTTCATAGGATGCTCAAGGCACAGCTTATTTTAGATTATTCCTCATGCCGCGGCAACAACCACGGCTTGACTGTGCCTGTTTAATTCTCTAGGGGAGGGGCGGATCCTTTAGCCGCGCTCCATGAGTTTTGAAGCTTCACGTCGAGTATTTGGATTGCTCTTGAGCCAGAGTCTTTTTAAAACCCATCCCCTTTGACTACCCTACCCTAGCTGATGTAGAATCTACCGGGAGAAGACAATGCGCATACTAGGAATCGACCCAGGAACCGCAACCACAGGTTATGGCGTAGTTGAGCGCATAGGATCAACCTCAAGATTAATCGACTACGGAGCAGTCAAAACCAGCACGCGCACAAGTGTTCCGGAACGTCTGCTGGACGTCTATGCACGAATAAACGAAATTATAGATCAGCATTCGCCGGATGTTATGGTGATGGAAAGGCTCTTCTTCGCCAAAAACCAGAAAACCGCAATCGCCGTTGGCAAGGCATGTGGTGTGCTCCAGTTTGCGGCTGCTCAGCGAAGACTGCCAGTAGTCGAATACACACCGAAGGAAGTCAAGTTGGCGATTGTCGGTTACGGTGGGGCGGAGAAGAGACAGATTCAATATATGGTTCAGCGAATACTCGACTTGCCAGAGCCTCCATCTCCCGACGACGTCGCCGACGCACTCGCATTATGCATCTGTCACGCCCACTCTGAGAAAATCCGTTCGTTGGTCTCGTGAAACTCCGCACACTTGTTCCGTTAGGTTTCTTGATTATTGCTATTCCAAGCCACTTAGCTGCAGGCACATACTCAACCAACAAGGCTCGCGCACTTACCACGAACGACTCTTCGGAAAAAGCCCAGGCTGCAATCAACAAATGGCGCGAAGACCTAGCCTATCTGGCACGCGAGCTACCCTCCAGACACGTAAACCTATTTTTCAAGGTTACCGAACGAAAATTCAAACAACAAGTCGAAGAACTTGATCGTGAGATCCCGCAACTGCGCTATGACCAGATTCTGGTTGCTTTCGCGAGGCTGGTTGCCTCGATAGGCGACGAGCATACGGGTATCGACCTATTGAAAGCGAATGTAACCCGCTTGCCTCTCGGCTTCTACTGGTTCAAGGACGGTATTTTTGTCGTAGCCGCTGAAGAAGCGTATAAGAATGTGCTCGGATACCGAATCGAAAGAATCGGAAACGCGGACATCGAAATGGCATGCGAGGAGATCGCTTCGCTGTTCGCACACGCAAACGACTTCCAAGTAAAAAACGTTGCGCCCAATCTTTTAACCGTCACGCAGTGCCTTACCGGATTAGGCCTTGCCGAAGTCGAAGAGATGATACCGATTGAATTACGCAGTCCTGATGGACAAATCGTTAAGGTCCATGTATCTCCGGTCAAAGAGCTTAGCAAGGTTACAGTTGTCCACGCTCACGAACCCGGAAAAAATGTTCCGCTTTACCTTCGCAAGACCAAACTGCCTTACTGGGCGGAATATATTGCTGCAAGTGACACGGTTTACTTTTATTATGGAATGTGCGCAAGTTTGCCAGAAAAACCTTTCGAAGTGTTTCGGTCCGAACTAGAAAGACTCATGAACGATCACCCATCGTGCAGGCTTGTAATCGATATGCGTTCGAACGGCGGCGGCAACCCGTCGATTCTTGACCCGTTCATTGACTGGATCAAGGCAAACAAACGGTTCAATCGTAAAGGAAGGCTCTTCGTAATCTTGGGCCGTCGAACATTTTCGGCGGCAATACTTAATGCTATGCGCCTGAGGAACGAAACAAAGGCTATATTTGTCGGTGAGCCTACCGGCGGCAGTCCAAACCACTACGGCGAAGTACGAGCGTTTAGATTGCCTAATTCCAAGTTAACCGTCACATATTCGACCAAGTACTTCAAGCACTCAAACAAGGATGAAACTACAATTACGCCCAGCCTGGTGATTGAGCCTACCTCACAGGACTACTTTTCCGGCAGAGATCCGGTAATGGAAGCAGTTGACGGGTACCCGTCGCTTTGAATTTGGAGACATCCTTCAAATAAATTCGACCGGCTTCGTTCCGCGTCGGGGCGGTCAAACAGAAGGTGACAAATAAAAATAGTTACCAAGGAGGTAAATGGATGGAAAGAACGGCATTTATGAATGTTGTGGCAGCGTTGGTATTTCTGCATGCGATTGCTCTGACAGTGCGCCCTGCTCAATGCTCGGATTGGAGTATCGAAAACGCCGTATTAAAGGTTACCGTATCTGAAGATTCTGGACGCGTGACCGTATTGGACAAAAAATCGAATCACCTTTGGAAACAAGCTCCGACCATCCCCAATCGCAAGATCAAGGTAATCAAGGCAAACACAAAGAGCGTTTCATTTACAGTGACCATGAAGGATGATTCGTCCAAGGAAATACCGCTTACGGTCACACTCAAGCTGCAGGACAATGCTTCCGCCTTACAGGTCGGCATATCGGCGGATCCAAAACTTGAAATGTCTTCATTCGACTTTATAGAGCCTTTTGTCTGCGACAGCGAATATGCGTTTCTCGCAATAGCTGATTGGTGCAACGGCCACATCTATCCCTGTAACCTAGACGAATGGCCTGGATACAACCTGGACGAGTTCCTGGTTAACCTTATGCTGCTTCCTTGGGTTGCTGTAGTTGATTTGAAAAGCGGCCTGGGTTACAGCGTTACCGTCGAGACCGCGGACGACGCCGCGATTAGATGCGTAAAATTCGGCAAGACTCGCGCGCCAATGGTTAAGTGGATACCTCAATGGGGACGCTTTGGCTATGAACGCAAGATCATATATACCTTCACCCCATCAGGCGGTTATGTTGCTCTGGCAAAAGAATTCCGCAAATACGCGCGTAAACAGGGCTGGTTAGTCACACTAAAAGAAAAAGCCAAGTCCAACCCAAACATAAACAGACTGTTTGGAGCAGCCCTCCTGTGGGATTACTACAAGCACATTGATGGCATTGAAGCTTACAACATAGGGGTTGAAAAAGCAATTCACCACGTTTCAAGGTGGGACTGCTTCTACAACTACCCCCGCGTTTTTGAACACGACTACTACCGTCGCCTGGAAGATGACATAGTCAAAGAAGAAAACGCCCTTGGATGGCTTACTGAAGAATATATCCAACTCGCCGACGCATTCCCAATATCCGACAACAACTTGCAACCAAACGAGAACTACGACAGGCCGCAAACATTCTTGACGGATATCAACAATAATGTCGTCCTTGGATGGAGAGACGAACGAGGCCAAATGTCCATGCGCTGCTCAGCATTTTTTCTTAGACGCGCTAAACAGGCTGTAGGCGCGCGCCTTTCATACCACCCTATCAACTCAATATACTTTGATGTCTCAACTCAGCGTCAGTTGATGGAATGCTACAGCAAATTTCATCCTCGCACTCGCACCGAATACAAAGCCGACGTAATCGAAGTTCTCAAATACCTAAAGAGTCTCAGATTGGTAGTCCATGGAGAGTGTGCCAAATGGTGGACTGTCCCATACCAGGATATAGGTATAGGGACTGCTAGTATTCTCACGAATTTACCTTGGCACGGCATTCATCCCGCAAAATACGGCCAAACGGAATACTCCGATAGAAAATTTCCTGACAATGTCTGGCAAAAATATGAAACCTGGGGCACTCTCGGACATAGGTACAGAGTTCCGCTCTGGGAGCTTGTCTTCCACGATTGCATCGTATCCACACAAAGAGAGTCGGATACGATGGACTGGACCTCTGGTACGGCTGATCTGCCGTTTTCTTACGTCGACAAAAAGATCGCCTTGTGTGTGTTGTTCGGCACCATGCCGACGTACTACCATTGTATAGTGCCCGAGAGTGCCGGCGCATGGACCCGTAATCGGCTTGAGTTCATTCGATCATACAGGAATGCCTGTAAACCGTTCGAAATATTAGCAGACAAGGAAATGCTTAGTCATGAATCTGTCTCTTATACACATCT
>JAOAGX010000142.1 GCA_026415535.1 Armatimonadota bacterium
GGCTATAGCCGCAGCTATCGAGGCTGGTAATTGACACGAGACCGGGCTTCGTTTCAACGTTCAGGTAGGTGTTGGGGCGTGGTCCACTGATGCGACATATGAAATGGCGTGAGGTCTGAGAGAGGCTATGAGGAAACAAATGCGCTACTCGCTGAAAGGGTGGCCTATAGCTGGAAAAGCGGTGTTATCGGCATCTCGTATTCTGCTAACGGTTGTAGCGGCGATTGCGTGTATCGGTGTGGCGACGGCGAACAACGGGATAATGCTCCAGATCAGAGAAGCACCCCTCAAAGACGTTGTCACGCTTTTGATGCAGCAGAGCGGAGCTAATGTTGTTATCGCCGACAGCTCGATGCTCGAAAAAAAGATTACCGTTTCGCTCAACGATGTGTCCCTCGACAAGGCGATGGAATACATTGTCAAGTCTGCCGGAGTGTCGTATCGGAAGATGGGGGACGGTACCTACATAATAGGCGGGATCTCGGGCGAGGAACCTGTTGTTTCTATACGCCACGAAGCTCCCCCGCTGCCTCCGATGGAGCCGGTTGCACCAACTCCACAGAAAGAGAAGAAGGTTGTGCTGGTCAAGTTAATCCACTCCAAACCCAGCGAGTTACTGAGGCTTATTGGATGGAACGGTGTTAACCCGATGCCGAACACCGAAGCGCCTTATCCTGATCGCAGAGTAATCAATGCTCCTCCAACAAATCCCGGCGGCGTCTATTTCAACAATCCCCGCACCGGAGAGATGTACGATCTGCGCGGAGGACTGAAATTCCAAAACGGCCAGCCAGTTGTTCCGACTATAGACCCTGCAGGTTTGAGCTACGGGGCAGGACGTGCTGCCGACGAGGTCACAGGCGTCAGTCAGTATGCGGAGCGGCCTTCGGTTTATCCCCCCGGATTCCCAGGTGCTCGGACGACCGGGACAACTCAGCCTCAGCAGCCCCAGCAACAGCAGCAACAGTCGGGGAACTTCCTGTGGCCCGAGGGAGTTGATGATGCCAGACCTTTCGACCTTGACAACTCGATTATCGTTAAGGGCGATGAAGAAGGTATAGAGAAGTTCAAAAAGATCATTCGTATGCTTGATGTGCCACCCAAGCAAGTTCAAGTCAAGGCGGAGTTCATAGAAGTCAGCACCACGGATGTCAAATCCTTTGGAATCGACTGGAGCTTACAGCGGCTCAACGAGAGCTTTGCCACATCTTTCTTGCCGTCAGGCAACGTGGTTGTCGGGGTTGCGACAGGCAACCTTACCGCACAGCTCAAAACGCAGCTGACAAGCACCGTGGGTCGAGTAATCAACTCGCCGATAATCTCTACTATAAACAATCAGAACGCCTACATCTCGATCAACCGCAACATTCCCTATTGGGTTAGTATTGCGACTGTTGTTGGTGACAACAACATCATCAACCAGTCCACCCCTCAATGGATCAACGTACAGACGCATTTGGACATAATGCCGCGCGTGAACGGCGATGGCACGATCACTATGATTCTTCGCCCAGGGGTTTCGGACACGGGTAACCAGGTGACTGGTCCTGACGGAACGGTTATTCCGGAGGAGAGGGTTCAAGAAATATACACACAACGCCGTGTGGCGAATGGGGAAACGATCGTCTGCGGTGGGTTTATTCGCAAGAACGACAGCAGCAGTGTTGTCAAGGTGCCATTGTTGGGTGACTTGCCGATTATTGGCAGCTTGTTTAGATCTACGTCGCGGACAAGTGAAGACCGAGAGCTTCTCATCTTCGTTACCCCTACCATCATACCTGATGTGGGAACGGGTACCGTCGGAGAGAACGTAACGTTGTAAAACGAGGTTGTTGCGATAAGCACGTTTTGCGGTTCTATTTACTTAGTTGACGAACGCCAAATCACTTTGCGGTCTTGTCTTATCGCAACAGCTTATTGTAAAACCTGCTTACTCTTCTTGGTGAGAGTGAGTCAGGGCGAGGTCGGTATATTCTTGGGATCTTATTTCTGAGAAGACGATCTTGTTTTCGAAACGCCCAATACATAATCTGTCATTCTAAGCTTGTATTGTCATTCTGAGTGCATCGAGGCTAGACGGTGCTCAGTTCGTCACTCTGAGCGCACCGAAAGAATCTATACTTTGTCTAGTTTGTCATTCTGAGCGCAGCGAAGAATCTAGACCTTGACTAAAATGTTATCATTGGGGGCTGCTAACAAGCGGTCCCCTTTCTGTCGTATAATAAGTCAGCAATGCACGAAGTCAAAGTCAACCTAGGCGAGCGTTCATACGTTGTAACCATCGGGCGCGGAGCAATATCGCAAATCGGGCAGATAGTGACATCAGTGCGCCACCCATCGATGGCGGTGGTAGTATCAAATCCGACGGTGGCTCGGCTTTATGGTGATGAGGTGCTATCGAGCTTGTCGGACGCTGGGATTCGGGGAGAGCTAGTTGTTGTGGCGGCAGGCGAGCGCTCAAAGACGCTTGCAACAGTTCGCCGAGTCTATGATGCATTGCTTGATCTAAAGGTGGATCGCTCTGGTGCGGTCGTGGCACTTGGGGGAGGCGTAATAGGGGATCTGGCCGGGTTTGCCGCAGCCACCTACATGCGTGGCATAGACTTTTACCAGGTTCCAACCACCCTTCTAGCCCAGGTCGACGCGAGCGTTGGGGGCAAAACTGGAGTTGATCTCCCGCAGGGTAAGAACCTTATTGGTGCGTTTCACCAGCCGAGGGCTGTTGTAATAGATACGTTGACTCTCCGCACGCTTCCGGCGCGGGAGCTGCGCTGCGGTTTGGCCGAGGTAATCAAGCATGGTATAATCTACGATCAAGAGTTTTTTTGGCAACTCGAACAGCGTGCTCGCCATTTGCTTAGCAGGTGCGAAGACGATCTATATCATGCTGTTTGTCGTTCGGTCGAGATCAAGCGGGACGTAGTTCAAGCCGATGAGCGCGAATCAGGCTTGCGGGCGATTCTGAACTTCGGCCACACTATAGGTCATGCTGTTGAGGTCGTAACTGGTTACGGCAAGTACAGGCATGGCGAGGCAGTTGCTATCGGAATGGTGGCCGAGGCCTTTATTGCCGAGCGGGAAGGATATGCCGAGGAACCTGTCGCCGAGGTTGTTGCTCAAGCGATTGCCAAGATGCGTCTGCCGGTTAAGATGGATGCTTCGGTTTCGCCCGATTCCTTACTTCGCGCAATCGAGTTGGATAAAAAGGCGCGGGCTGGCGAGATTCGGCTGGCACTTCCGACCAAAATCGGCAGGTGTGATGTGTTCACAGTAAGCCGCGATGCTATCTGCGCTGCTTTGGAATTCGCAAATTCGGCTGCGCTTTAGCGATTTCAGGGTGTGCGACTTTGGTTGCGCTTCGACTTGTGGAAAGCGGGCGAGAGATCGCCGCACTTCAGTGAATGCGTTTATGGACATCTTGATCGCACTGTGGGTGATAATTGCCGGGATCACGTTCTTGGCAACGCCGGTTTTGGCCGAAAAATCCGGCAGCTCGTTTGTGGTTTTGGAGTTGGTTGGCCGGGGTTTTTATACCTTTGTGCTGATCCTCTGTATGATATCTGCTGCGCTTCGCATGCTTCGGTACGCGAAACGGTTGGATGGGGCGTTTGAAGGATGAGTTGTTCTAAAGTAGCGGTTTTGAAGACCTCTCCGGAAACAGTAATCGAAGATTATGCGCGGCTAATGAAGCTTGCGGACTTCGAGTCTCATCTACCCAAGGATAAGGAAACCATCCTCAAGATCAACATCTCATGGCACTACTTCTTCCCGGGTTGTTCGACTACGCCTTGGCAGCTTGACGGAGTAACCAGGACTCTCAAGGAAGCCGGGTATGGCAGGTTGATTCCTGCTCAGAACCGGACTGTCGTCGTTGATCCCAAGCTTGGCGCAAAGAACAATCACCTAGAATCAGTAATCGAGAAACACGGGCTGGAGTTTGTTTACCTCTACGAAGAGGGCGTCAAGTGGATTAATTACGAACCCAGGGCCGAGATGCTGGTCTTGGACAAAGTATTTCCTGAGGGCATCCTGATACCTGACATTATGGTTGGGCGTAATGCGGTTCACCTGCCTACGCTCAAAACCCATGTCTTCACCACAATGACCGGGGCGATGAAGAACGCTTTTGGTGGACTGTTGCGTGAGAATCGTCACTGGACGCATTCGGTGATCCACGAGACTCTGGTAGATCTTCTTGCGATTCAAAAAGAGATTCACCCTGGTCTGTTTGCCGTCACCGATGGTACGTTTGCTGGAGATGGCCCAGGTCCTCGGGCTATGATGCCTTATGTGAAAAACTACATCCTTGCAAGCGCTGACCAGGTTGCCATAGACGCTATTGCTGCAAAAATGATGGGATTTGACCCAATGAATCTCAAATTCCTGCGCCTAGCCTACGAAAAAGGACTTGGTTGTGCCGATCCCAAAGAGATCGAGGTTGTTGGGGAGGATATATCCGAGGTCAACTTCCACTTCCACGACAGGATGGAAACTCTGGCAAGTCGAGGCCAGAAGATGATTTACCACGGGCCGTTGAAGCCGCTCGAAAACATACTGTTGCGCAGCTTCATTACGCCTTGGTCGTACTATGCTTCGCGTCTTTATTACGATGCGTTCTGGTATCCCTGCGTAGGCAAGGCCAGGGTCAAGAGAATGCTTGAGACCGACTGGGGGAAGCTCTTCAAAAGCTATGGCAAAAACTCTTAGCATAAGGTAACCGAGCCCTGCAGGAGATCTTTTGCGTTGCTCAAATGAGAAGGTCAATATTACCCAGTAGTCCGTTACTCTGAGCGCAGCGAAGAATCTGTGCCTGGATAAGGAATAACCACGTCATCCTCCGGTCTCCGCATATTGACCGGAGTTCGTAGTCGGACGTGGCCGCCGTGTCAGGAGGCGGATGTGATAGGTCAGATCGTCAACTATCGATACGAGGTCCTAGAGAAGATCGGTGACGGAGAATTGTTTTCCGTCTACCGGTCGCGCGACAAGGTTCTCAATCGCCTAGTTGCGCTGAAGGTTCTTAGGAAAGATCTCAATGAGGAACGTGAGTTCGCAGCGGCGATTGAGAACAGCTACCGCGACGCAGCCGGGTTGTTGCATCCGAGTATCGCGCGCGTTTTTGATGCTGATTCCAGTATGGGCGACTGTATTGTGGCCTGCGAATTTGTCCGTGGAATCAACGTCAAGGACAGAGTGCGTCGGGCAGGACCAATGGCTGTTCCTCTTGCACTGGATATTGTCATACCGGTGCTGGAGGCACTGGAATATGCTCATACGAACCATTTTGTTCACGGCGATATAAGGCCTCAGGATATAATCGTCAGTCCTGACGGCGAAGTTAAGCTCACAGACTTCGGTCTCGCAACAGCTCTTATTAGCTTTCCCGCGATTGCCGAGCGTTTTCGGATGCGGTCGATTCATTACCAGGCGCCGGAAGTGGCCGAGGGCAATCCTCCAAGTGTGGCGAGCGATATATACTCAGTTGGCGTCGTTTTGTACGAGATGCTTACTAACACACTTCCCTTCGACGGTAGTTCCGCGGTATCGATAGCGCTAAAGAAGGTCAAGGAGCTTCCTGTTCCACCAAGATCTATCAACGCCGCTGTGCCCAAGTCGCTCAACGATATCGTTATGAAAGCGATAGATGCTTCTCCAAAGGAGCGATATGCAAGCGCGTCGGAGATGTTGGCGGACCTGCGCGTGGTTCGAGATGGCCTACGCGTCGGCCAACTGCCATCTATTGTGTCGGCTGATCCTGAGCGAGAGGTCGTGGAGTCTGAACCGACAGCTGAATCCGACACCCTGTCTCGAGGCTATTGGTGGCTTCTAGCGCTGTTTGTACTTGCGGTTACTGTTTCATTCGGGGTTGCACTCATGGTGGCTGGCCGACGAGCCGAGATTCAGGTTCCACAGTTTGTCGGTAAAACCTGGGAAGAGGCTCTGGCAGAAGCCGAGGCTAGTGGTATTGAGCTGATAGACGATGGTCGTGTCTACAGCGATACCTATGAGGCCGGCAAGATATGCTCGGCAGTTCCGCCTGCCGGTACAATGATCCCGCGCAACCGTGCCCAGGTTCGAGTCAAGAT
>JAOAGX010000143.1 GCA_026415535.1 Armatimonadota bacterium
GATTACCAAGGTCTTGTTTAGATCAAACCCCTGCTCTGCCAAGTACCTGCGTGTGTAATTGGATACGGCATTATAGTGATCGGTACACCGCCGCAGTCGGCGTTCACGCCTTAGGCGGCGGCAAGTCATTTCCTCGGCGCCATGCACGGTGCGAATCGAAACCGGTATTTTAACTAGCCGCGAAGCTATACGACCATAATAGGCAGCACGGTCGAAATGCGTGTGTAAGACGGCAGGTCTTATGGTTCTAGTTATTTTTGCTATCTTTCTGACACCCTCGAATAGTCCGGCAATTCCGCTTATGTGCTTCACGTTTAGCACGTGGACGGGGATGTTGTTCTGCGCAAATGGCGCGGATTTTTCATCTCCCGCAACGAGGGCTACAACTATCGGGTTCCACTTGCTGCGATCTAGGCCACTAAGCAGATAGAATATATGACTTGCAACCCCGCCGGGTAATAGATTTGTTATTACATGAACCACACCAAGTGGGTATTCGAAACGCATAGCCAGACCAAGCTTTCTTGTGATTGGAACGGATGTTTTATAAAACGTGCCATTGCTGTGCTTTGCAACCTGACTTTAACTCAAGACCGAGCACCCTTCAGCTACCATTTTCGCGCTAGACTTCGTTTAACCGATTCATTAAAAACTGGCAAAATCAGCATTGGAATCCAAAACAGAAGCCTCACTCTGTACGGCAATCGCATCCAGGCTCGAAACAGATTTGCTGCCGCAAGCATTCGGTTGTAATCCAAGACTAACCTTGCTGCGCACAGTTTTTGATCACTCTGGTCTCGTGCGAGTGACTTCCGCAGAATTGCTTTATGCCGGGGGATTAGATCGGCATTAAGAAGCTTTCGATGAACTAGCTCTATATCATGGTACGCTTGATCGCGACGGTTTGAAAGACTCGAAGCGCTCTTACGGTACCGAACCAAAGGATCCCATACGCCGACTGCTTTTCCACCGGGGGGATAAGGTTCCTGCCGAGCCAAGATCAGTGCCCAAGCAAGATAGTCCTCACCGATGGCCAAATCCTCAGAGAAAAGCCCGATCCGGATTAGATCTTTTTGGCGCACCATGACAGAACTTGCCCAGAAGCAATTGTGGTCTAGCAGGCGCTCCAGCACGTACCCTTCGGGAAACTTGCGTCGTTCGTGGTAGAACATTCCCAAGTCGCCTGATTCGTCGAACTCGATTCCGTTTGAAAAAACTAGCGCGGCATCCGGATGCTCATCTATTAGCCCAACTTGCCGAGCGAGCTTATCTGGCATCCACACATCGTCGGAGCCAAGCAATGCAATCCATTCTCCAGACGAAGTGGCAACACCAGTATTCTGAGCAGCTGCCGCACCTCCATTTGTTTTGCGCGCAATGAGCTGAAACCTCCTATCAGACATGAACTGCTTGGCGATTTCGACAGAACTGTCCGTTGATGCGTCGTCGACCACGATAGCTTCGAAATCCTCGAAAGTCTGGTTTTGGAGCGACTCAAGCGTACAGGCAATGTAACGTTCGGAGTTATAAACCGGGATGATGACTGAGACGAACGGCTTGCTCATTGCGTGTTAATTATAGCATTACATTGCGCGTGCGAGATTTTCTCGTGGTGGCAAGAGCGTCTTTGTTTTATAGAGGCAGAAGTAATTCGTTATGTTAATGACGACGTGTGTTTATGTAGAATGTTAGAGAAAAAATATGGCCGACAAAAAGAGTCGCCTTGGACTGTCGCATTGCTTAAAAGTCGCAGGGGCTTTTGTGTCAAATTGCACATATAGAACCAAAGGCAATCGACCAGTCCAAGGCGATGGTTGCTCAATTGCCGAGTTTTCCTACATCATTCCTGGTCCGCCGGGGGGCATTCCCTGAGCAGGCTGCTTTTTTTCGGGCTTCTCGGCAACTATTGCTTCGGTGGTCAATATCATCGAGGCTATGCTTGCAGCGTTCTCCAGCGCAACCCGCGTCACCTTGGCCGGGTCCACGATACCGGCAGCCATCATATCCTCATATTTGCCGGTAAGTGCATTGAACCCAATCCCGTCCTTCGACGCCTTGATATGTTCGACGACTACGGAGCCTTCAGCACCGGAGTTACTCGCAATTCGACGCGCTGGTTCCTCCAAAGCTTTCTTAACGATTTTGACGCCGACTTGTTCGTCGCCGTCCAGTTTGAGCGTGTCAAGCGACGGAATCAACTTTATCAACGTTACGCCACCGCCGGGCACTATTCCCTCTTCGATTGCCGCACGAGTGGACGAAACCGCATCTTCGATACGTGCCTTCTTCTCCTTGAGCTCGGTTTCGGTAGCTGCACCAACCTTAATCACCGCGACGCCTCCCGACAGCTTCGCTAAGCGCTCTTGGAGCTTCTCGCGGTCGTAGTTAGAATCGGTCTTTTCGAGCTCGGTCTTGATCTGGGCTATTCTGCCTTTAACAGCTTCGTGACTGCCCTTACCTTCGATGATTGTGGTCTTCTCCTTCTCAATGACGACTTTCTTGGCCTGGCCAAGCATATTGGTGTCGACGGATTCTAGCTTGACCCCTAGGTCCTCCGTGATGAACGTACCACCGGTGAGGATAGCAATATCTTGCATCATAGCCTTGCGCCTGTCTCCGAACCCAGGTGCTTTTACCGCGGCGGCATTAAGGGTACCTCGCAGTTTGTTAACCACTAATGTTGCCAACGCCTCGCCTTCCATATCCTCGCAGATGACTACGAGCGGCCGACCCATCTGGATCACTTTTTCAAGCAAAGGCACTATGTCTGCGACGGCTGAAATCTTCTTCTCGTAAAGCAATATGAGAGGGTCTTCGAAAACCGCTTCCATTCGCTCGGGGTCGGTGACCATGTATGGCGAAATATATCCCCTGTCGAACTGCAACCCTTCGACCCATTCGAGCGTTGTCTCTGTCCCTTTGGATTCTTCGGTGGTGATGACTCCATCCTTACCGACCTTCTCCATCGCATCCGCTACTAATTCCCCGATCGAAGGGTCATTGGCGGAGATGCTGGCAACCTGGGCAATCTCCTCTCGTTTATTGATAGGTTTCGCGGCCTTCTTGATTTCTTCCACTGCGACTTCAACGGCTTTGTCAATGCCGCGTTTGATGGCCATTGGGTTTGCTCCGGCTGCGACGTTCATCAGTCCTTCGCGGACCATTGCTTGAGCGAGGACTGTCGCAGTCGTCGTGCCGTCGCCTGCAACATCGTTTGTCTTCGAAGCGACTTCGCGCAGTAGCTGAGCGCCTACATTTTCGAACCGATCCTCGACTTCGATTTCCTTAGCGATGGTAACGCCGTCGTTGATGCAGGTTGGGCTGCCGTACTTCTTTTCGATCATGGCATAGCGACCACGCGGGCCGAGCGTTACAGCAACGGCGTTCGCCAACGTGTCTACGCCTCGTTCAAGAGCACGGCGTGCCTCTTCGTCGAATCTCAGTTCCTTCGCTGCCACTTTTCAGCTCACCCCCGTTCGCTTATTTATTACAGCACGTGCCCGATTTCTTGTTTTCGAGTATGGCCAGCACATCATCTTGGCGCAGGATCACGTATTCCTCCGCACCAATCTTGACTTCCGTGCCGGCGTACTTTCCGTAAATTACCCGGTCTCCAACTTTGACATCCATTGGGACCTTCTTACCGGAGGATAGTTGGCTGCCCGGTCCGACAGCAATTACGTCGCCTTCTTGAGGCTTCTCCTTCGCACTGTCAGGAAGCACAATTCCTCCGGCGGTCATCTCTTCGGCCGAGACGGCCTTCACTATTATGCGGTCTCCTAGTGGTTTGAGCACGTTACACACCTCCTATATTGCTTGGTTCAAACCGGCCCAAAGGATGGGCACCGGGACTATTGGCACTCTCTGCCGTTGAGTGCCAACGGAGGTATTTTACATTCTTTTTCGCAACCAGTCAATACGCAGATGGCAGCGGGCAGACAAGGTTCGGTTCCTAGGTTATTGCAACGACCTCGGTTTTGCAAGCAGCTATGGTTCGGCAATCGTCTCGTCATTCCAGCATGTTTGCGATACGGGAGGACAAAGCTCATAATGGGACAGGAACGCAAACGTCTCGTCGGCTAAGTTTTCAAAAATGCCTAGGCACCAAGCAAAGCAAAGGGTCACAGTCTACGAACAGGCTAGCACTTGACTGGTTCGACTACAGAGAGAGCTTATTCAGAAATCCTCGTCAAACGTCATTTGTTTGACTGCTGGCGTTTGTGAATCCATCGGTAGCGTTATGTCGAGCATCCTAGCAAGCATACGGGCGTTTTGCGTTGACTTGCCCTGATAGTGATTGTTGAAGAAGACATAAGTCCGCTTAGTCTTGGACTCCACATCGCGGATCTTAGGGATCCATTCAGCGAGTTCTTCTTCAGAGTAAAGATAATCGTATCTTTCATATGGCTGATCGTGTTTCCACCACTTCGCCGCGTTGCGTCCGTGGAAGCGAACGTAACCTATTTCTGACGTGGCCTCTGCTATGTGTGGCATAAGACCTTTGAGCATAGGCTCGTCTACCGAACAGAATCCCAATTTCAGCTTGCGGAGAAAATCGAAGGTATCTTTGGTAATCCAGCTCTCATTGCGGAACTCGATGACAGTGGGTATCTCACCCATTCTGTTCTTGAACTCCCGCAGCCTAGCGATGTTTTTAGGCGTGTTACTGAATGACCACGGAAACTGTGCTAGTACGCACCCTAGCTTATTGGATTGCCGGATCGGCTCAATCGACGCCAGAAAGGCATCAAAGATTTCCTCCGAAGGCGAGTCAGCGTGTGTCATTTCATGCGGAGCCTTAACAACAAAATGAAACTCCGGTGGTGTGTTACGGTCCATAGCGGTGAAGGTCGATGGGGCAGGAATCTTATAGTATGTGGAGTTGATCTCCACGCAGTTGAAGCGCTCTGAGTAATACGAGAGCATGTTCTTCTTGTTGAACTGCTTGGGATAGAAATGTCCTTTCCAGTCGTCGTAGCTGAAGCCGGAAGTGCCGATGTAGATCATGTGTTCGGCTTCTTGGTCCATCAAACATTTTGCTCAAATTACATCTTGTGTGTCGTTCTGAGCGCAGCGGAGAATTTGGTATGGCTTCAGGATTATTTGCTGCGCTCAGAATGACGCAGGCTTACAATGCTGCCTTGACAATGGCGGCGAAATCAGAGGCTTTGAGCGAAGCACCTCCTACAAGTGCACCGTCGATGTTCGGCTTGTGCAGCAACTCGTACGCGTTGTCGGGCTTGACGCTGCCGCCGTATTGTATGCGAACGCTGTCAGCTATTTGATTCCCGTACATATCAGACACAATACTTCGGATCAACCCACATACTCGGTCAGCCTCGTCTGCGTCGCAGACTTGGCCTGTGCCAATTGCCCAAACAGGTTCGTATGCGATGACCATTCGAGCTGCCTGCTCACTGGAAAAGCCGGCTAGATCGATCCTCATCTGGGACGTGATAACCTCGTCGGTCTTACCGGCCTCACGTTCGGACAGAAGCTCGCCACAGGCGATGATAGGGGTCAACCCTGCTGCGAACGCAGCCTTTGCCTTGAGGTTGACCGTCTCGTCAGTCTCACCGAAATAAGAAAGTACCTTTGCAAGTTCTCCATCAACGGTGCCGAACCGGCCTCGCGTTTCCGAGTGGCCGATGACGACCCATTGACATCCTACGTCGGCTAACATGTTAGGTGCGACTTGGCTTGTCCACGCTCCTGACTCTTTCCAAAAACAGGATTGTGCTCCGAGTGTAATGTTACTGTCCTGTAACGCCTCCTTTACAGCGGACAGCGATACGAACGACGGGCAAACCGCCACATCAACTTCGTCTACATCGCCGATCAGTCGTTTAAGCTCTTCTACGAGCCGCACACCTTCGGCGATGGTGTTGTTCATTTTCCAATTACCGGCTATGAATGGTTTTCTTGACATGGCTCTCACAAGTCTCGATTGTGGCTGCAGTCCGCCGATTGGACGGACTGCAGCCAGATACTTAGCTGATGTTCGGCTTATTTATCCTGCAGCGCGGCGACTCCCGGCAGCACCTTTCCTTCGAGGAACTCCAGTGATGCGCCGCCGCCGGTAGAC
>JAOAGX010000144.1 GCA_026415535.1 Armatimonadota bacterium
TCGTGTTACCCTGAGCGCAACTCATGTCATCCTTAGCGCAGCTCGTGTTACCCTGAGCGCAACTCATGTCATCCTGAGCGCAGCGAAGGATCTAGTCGCCAAATCTAGATACTTTGCCAAGTCCAAAACAACAACACATTGCAGCCAAGTGTTCGCTTGCCGAGCTACAGGCGATTTCAAACGCCGAGGGATCTCCCAACAATTACAAGTCGATTTCCAACCGGCGGCATCGCCATTTATTCTTCCGATGCCTTGAGCTTCGGAATGTTGAGCGTGAAGGCAGTTCCGACGCCTAGCTTGCTCGACACCACCAATGTTGCTCCGAGAAGTTCGACCATATTTGCCACAATTGCCAGCCCAAGGCCGAACCCACTCGGCTTGCTGCTTCGAGGGCGATCGACTTGGTGGAATTGATCGAATATTTTGTGCAGGTGCTTGGCTGGAATACCAATACCGGTATCAGCAACGATTATCTCGACACCAGAATTTGTGGGTGTAACTCGCACCTCAACTTGTCCCTGTGGAGTGAACTTGACAGCATTCGAGAGCAAATTATTCAGTATGGTAATGATCTTCTCCTCGTCGTATAAGCCCGCTCGGTCCGGGCCGTCGATCAGAAGCTCGACTTTAACACCTCTCCTCGTAGCTTGAGGCATGACCGAAGAAACAGCCTTCTCGGCGATCGAACTAGGTTTGCACACTTTAGGTCTAAGTGCAACCTCGCCGCTCCTGAGACGCGACATCTCAAGTAGGCTGGTTACCAAGTCGAGCAAGCTCTCGGAGCCAACGAGCACCTTCCGCAACATTGATTCCTGGGCTTCGTTCAACGGGCCGGCAAGTCCCTCGAGCAACATCTCGACATATCCTTTGACGGCCGTCATTGGGGTTCTGATCTCGTGAGTGACGTTGTTTATAAACTCGCGCTGAACCCGATATGCTCTTTCCAGCTCCGCATGGGCCTTGCGGAGTCGATCCTCTGCAATGCGCCGCTCCGTGATGTCCCGGACAACACTTACCACTAAGTGAACCTTCCCGTCGCGAATGATGGGTGACCAAGAATGAGAAGCCCAAAGTATATCGCCTGATTTGGTGATAAACCTAAACTCAAAGTCGGATCGGCTTTCACCCGCAAAACCATCTTTGATAGCTTGGGCCACAGCCTCTCTGTCGTCCGGATGAATGATGTCGAGGGTCAGCTCGGGCACTTCCTCCGGTGAATACCCGAGCATTCTCTCGATCGCAGGACTAACGTAGACTATCTTGCCCCCCGGAGCAGCTAGCATTATCATGTCGTGGCTGTTTTCAACGATGCTTCTATACTTCTCCTCGCTCTCTCGCAAAGCTTGTTCAGCCTTTTTGAGCTCTGTCACGTCAAGTGATATGATCGCAACCCTGGAAACCTTGCCGTTCTCGCCCAGCACTGGGCAAAGATAGTGTGCATAGCTGATACCTTCGCGCTCATCTTCAAACCGCATGGGTTGCCCGGTGCGAACGACCTGCTTGAATTTCTCACACCTCTGCTTCAGCACTTCGTCAAACGCCATGGACGGTGCGTCTGCTCCAACCAGTTCATCCACGCTCTTGCCAACCCTCCGGGCTAAGGTCTCGTTGACCATTAGGATCTTACCTCCTGCCTCCAAAAGCATCGCAGGGTGATCAATTGAGTCGACAAAGGTCCGCAGCGAAGCCTCGCTATCCCGCAGGGCCTCTTCGTTTCGTATGCGATCGGTTACATCTAAAAACACTGCCACAACACCGCTGCGAGCTGTGCCCCCAACCCGAATCGGCCTCCAAGATATCGACATCCATCTTCTCTCGCCGTCCTTGCGAACGATCTGCGCGAGATAATCGCTTACAGAAGCGCCCTTCCTTACTGCTTTTCGATACGCAACCCGCAAAGGATCGTTTTTCGCAACAAAGGGCCAAGCGCTTCCCATGAGCTCGTCCAGCGAATAGCCTGTGAGTGCAGACATTTGTTGATTGGCGTAGAAAATGCGTCCTTTGGCATCCTCCATCAGCACGCCCGCGGGAATGGTCTCAGCTAGCGTTCTGTACAGTTTTTCCGACTCCCTTAGGGCATCGAGATCCTTTTCCCACTCGCTTACATCGTTCACCGCAACGATTGTGATGTTTGGGTCGTCAGTCCAGGCGATTACCCCGGCTTCAATGCGAAATTGCTCGCCGCCTTTCTTGATAGCAGTATAAAGCTGTGGTTCAAGGGTAGGCTTGCCAGCGGCGCGCTCCGCAGCAGCCTGGAAAGACTCGGGGGTCAGCAACGCAGAGACGGACAACCCAACCATCTCATCGGGACTGTCATAGCCAAACAATCGCACTGCCGCCTCGTTTGCCTCAACAATCGTCTCGCCGACAAGCAAGGCCATCGCATCGCGTTTGTTGTTGAGGATAAAGTCCCTCAGCACTTGGGGAATCTGCGGGCTGGTTGAGGGTGGATTCTCAGAGCGACGCTTAACAGTTTGCCTAGCGTTAGACATAGCGCCACGTGTACAAATAGAACAAAAAGTCCGTACCAAGATCAGCCGGCGACGATGTTTACCAGCTTGCCCTTTACGACTATTACCTTTTTCACAGTCTTCCCGACCAGATCAGCCCTAACGCGTTCGGAAGACAGCGCAGCCGACTTCAGTGTTTCCTCGTCGGCATCAGCAGGGACAACCATGCGGTCGCGCACTTTGCCGTTTACTTGTGCGACTATTTCGACTTCGTCAGCCTTAGCCACGTCTGGGTCGTATTCAGGCCACGGCTGTTCCAGAGTGAACCCTCTTTTGCCTAGTGTCTCCCACAGCTCGTCTGCTATGTGAGGGACCATCGGAGAAAGCAGCAACACCAGGTTCTCAACAGCCTCATCCATCGCTGCGCAGGAGGCTTCACTTGCAGATCTTCCTTCGGCAAGTTCGGGAAGCGCAGCATACATCTCGTTCACCAATTCCATCAACGCGGCCACCGCCGTGTTGAACGCAAACTGCTCAATATCCTCGCCAACCTTGCGAATGGTCTGATGCGTCTTGCGGCGAAGGGGTTTCGCGATCGGGTCATCTACCGAGTTGGATATGGAGCTTCGCCATTCGGGGTTAAAGCGGTCAGCCCAATCATTCACCAGCCGCCACACCCGACCCATAAACCGGTACGCCCCCTTCATCCCTTCCTCGCTCCATTGGACAGTGTCCTCGAACGGCGCAACGAAAAGCTCGTATGTTCGAAGCGCATCAGCTCCATACTGCTCGGCCATAGCATCGGGGGTCACCACGTTGCGCTTCGACTTGGACATTTTGACCCACTTCCAGATGATCTTATCTGACGGGAGTTTCTCAGCCTCTTCAGGCGTAAGGGCGATAAGGTCGCGCTCGGTTTCGTCCTCATCGGCTTCTTCGTCGAGGGTTTCTCCGGCCTCCATCGTGCGATGAGGAGTATAAGCGAGAACCATCCCCTGGTTCATAAGTTTCGCAAAAGGTTCTACGAATGGAACAAGCCCCGCATCATACAGGACTTTGGTCCAGAACCGTGCGTACAACAGATGCATCACGGCATGCTCGGCCCCTCCCACGTAAAGGTCTACTGGAAGCCAATAGGCCGCCAAGTCCTTGTCAAAAGGAGCGGTGTCCAGATGAGGGCTAACGTATCTCAGAAAGTACCAGCTCGAACATGCAAACCCGCCCATAGTGTCGGTTTCGCGCCTCGCTGCTGAACCGCACGTAGGACAGGCAACGTTAACGAACTCGGGAATCGCGGCCAATGGTGATTCCCCACTTCCCGTCGGCTCATAGTGCTCGACGTCGGGTAGCAACACCGGTAGGTCCTCCTCTGGGACTGGGACCTCTCCGCACTTGGGGCAGTGTATGATCGGTATTGGCGCACCCCAGTAGCGTTGTCGTGAAATGAGCCAATCGCGCAACTTGTAGTTGACCGCGAACTTGCCGCGGCCTGTTTTTTCGAGCCATTCGGTGACCTGTCTCTTGGCGGTTGCTCCAGGCGTGCCGGAAAACTCACCTGAGTTGATCATATCGCCGTATTCGGCGTGGAAGAGAGCATCTCGATAGAACGGTTCGCGCGCAAGAAGCTCCATCAGGGTGCGAATGTCGTCGAGCGACGGCGCGCGTTCCCTGATCATCGAAAGTATTTCGCGCTCGGACTCGTGCGAGTCGAACGGAACCACACCGCGATTGGCAAAGATAAAGGCCCACCTTTTACCGACTATTTCGATCCACGCCTCGTTATTGGAAAGATAACCGCAGGCGATGTCCATATACCTGTCGATTTGCTCATCGCCGCGTAGCGTAATGTAGAAAAAGCTGTCCCTATATTCGAACTCTATACCTGCGCCGCCGAGTTCCTCGGCGAAACCCTCTTCGACAATTTCATCAAACACGCGGCTCTTTGCGAGGCCGTCGATGCGGTCGATCACTGGTATGATCGGAATGCCGAACTTGAGCGCGAACTCAAAATCGCGCTCGTCGTGAGCCGGCACGGACATAATCGCACCGGTTCCATAGCCCATCATTACATAGTCGGATATCCAGATTGGTATGCGACGGTCGTTGACGGGGTTGATCGCATAAGAACCAATGAAGACACCGGTCTTTTCCTTTTCTGTTGACTGCCGTTCTATGGCAGTTTCGCGCTGCGCCAGTTTTTTGTACTCTTCGACTTCGGTGCGCCTGTCTGGTGTGGTAAGCTTGTCAACTAGTGGATGTTCCGGCGCGAGCACCATAAACGTCGCACCCCAGAGTGTATCTGGACGGGTCGTGTAGACCACAATTTCGTCACCGTGCTCGGACGTGAACACAACCTCGGCACCCTCGCTTCGCCCAATCCAGTTCCTTTGCATCGACTTTATCGATTCGGGCCAGTCAATTGTGTCCAGGTCGTCGATGAGGCGGTCGGCATAGTTCGTGATCTTGAAAAACCACTGCGGGAGGTCGCGCTTCTCAATGAACGAGCTGCAGCGCCAACACTTGCCATCCTTTACCTCCTCGTTGGCGAGCACAGTTGCGCATGAAGGACACCAGTTGGCCGGCGACATCGCCCGATAGGCCAAACCGCGCTTGTACAGAAGTAGAAAGAACCACTGCGTCCACTTGTAGTAGTCTGGCGAGGATGAGTTGATCTCGCGGGACCAATCGTAGCCGATGCCGATGAGGTCCATCTGGCGTTTGTAGTTTGCAATGTATTGGGGAACCGTGCGCTTAGGATGGCTTCTCTGCTTGATGGCTTCGTTTTCCGCAGGGAGTCCGAAGGCGTCCCATCCCATCGGATGAAGGACATTAAAGCCCTTCATTCGCTTGTAGCGACAGGCGACGTCCGTTGGTATATAGTTGCGGCAATGGCCGACTGAGAGTCCGGCCCCGCTTGGATACGGGAAGAAATCGAGGCCGTAGAACTTGGGTTTGTCGGTCGTATCAAGTGTGCGGAACAGGTCGGCTTCTTTCCATCTGGCCTGCCATTTTCTCTCAATCTGGGTGAAGTCGTACTTGCGATCAGCCATCGTCTACCCCGCAGTATGCAACCTAAACGGCAAACGGAACCGCCCCGACACTCGGGGAGTTCCGTCGGCCCTCAAACCAATCCACCGCTTTACTTGATTATAGACGCTGAGAGAAAGGGTGTCAAGGAAGTCGTATGGTTGATATCCGATATAGGCGTCGTCATTTCAAGGCTTCAATGGCTTTGGCGACTTGTTCCCGTGCGGATTCCAACTTCGCCGGGTCGCGCGTATATTCGGTGCGAGACTTGGCTAAAGAATCTACCAATGCAAGTGCCCTCTTGGCCTTTTCGGCGGCGGGACCCGGTTTGGACTTAGCCAATCTATCTTTGAGTATGACGAAGTAATCGAAATCCTCAACACCGTCGCGGATTACTTCCCATCGAATCGAGGGCACAGGACCGCTGTCAACAAACTTGGTTGACGGCTTGCGGACTGGCGGATAAAGCAGTCGGCCGTCGCCATTACCCCACGAACCTTTGCCGTCAGGAGTGCGGCTGTCTGGAGTTCTCCAAGGGTTTTCGGGCCAGTAGGTAGTGTTCCAGTACAAGATGCCATTTAATCCGTATCGCCACGTGATCC
>JAOAGX010000145.1 GCA_026415535.1 Armatimonadota bacterium
GCCCTTCGCGAGATGGATGTCGAAGGCTACATGATTATGGCCACCGAACTCGGTGAAGTCAAAAAAACAGATCTATCCGAGTTCCAGAACCTTCGGTCGAACGGATTGAGATGTTTCGACATTGAGGAGGGTGACGCGCTTAGGTGGGTTGCGATCTCGCGTGGGAATGACGAGGTCATACTGGTCACTCGCAACGGTATGTCAATCAGGTTCCACGAAAATGACCTCCGCAGCGCCGGCCGAGCAGCTGGAGGGGTTCGAGGAATCAAGCTTAGTCTGGGTGATCGTGTGGTCGGTATGACACTTGCCAGACCGAACTGCGATTTGCTGGTCGCAACCGAGAAGGGTTACGGAAAGCGGACACCTCTGGAACATTATCGCAGACAGACTCGTGGCGGCAAGGGAATCAAGACGATGAATGTATCGGAGAAGACCGGACGCATCGTCGAGACCGCCTGTGTCGATGACACCGACAAAATAGTGATAGTAACAACCGGCGGAATCATGCTCAAGATCCGCGTCTCAGAGATAAGAGTTTGCGGCCGTTCGACACAGGGGGTCAAGCTAATCAACCTCGCACCGGGCGATTCGGTCGCATCGTTAGCTAGAGTTCCGACCGCCGAGGAGCCTGAGGAAACATTCCAAACCGCTCCGAAATCCTCCGGCGTCGCTACCGACGAATTGGCTGAGGAACCTATCGAAAACGAAGAAACAGAGGATCTGTTCGAAGAAGAATCGGAGGAGTGACCCGACAGGGCAATAAAAACACCACCGGCTCCAAGCAGATCAATAATTAATCTCTGCTCCGAGCGCGCTTCAGAACTTATCGGTTATTATCCAGGAACGCTTTACAACAGATCCAGAACCAACGCCGCAGCCGGACCAACCGCGCGACCCAAAGCCGCTTTCGCCACGTTCTTGCCAACAATGGTGCCTATTGTCACGAGCACTGCTTTGCCGTCAGTAGGCTCAGTATTCTTTCTAGGCACACGCACGGGCAAATGCCCAAGGTCCTCAAGACTGCGCAGGATTTCGTCCTTGTCGGTTGCATTACTGTCGTAACGCACCACCACATTGCCGGTAATCGAATTGGCCCTGACGAACCGAATCCCCGGCTCGGCAGAAAGCAACAACTCGAGGCTGCGCGCTCGCTCCTCGCTGCCTTTGAGTCCTGTCACGCGAACACGAAGCCGCCCCGGCACGAAATGAAGATCGTGACACTGATTATCTTGCACTCGTCCAACCTCCGGTAAGCACCACGGCTTCATTAACTTTCAAGTTCATCATACCTGGCTAATGTTGGGTTGTGCTTACCGGTCGGTTATTTTTCTGTTAACTTGAGCTAGTTAACCTGGGCTGGTCGAGTTTGCGCGATCAGTAGTCGTCCTTCCGGGCCGATTCCATTGCATGAACGTGCTATAGGCGTACCATAGCAGCGTATACCAAGGTACGGGCGACCGCTGCGGACTTCTTAGATAGTTTCTCAGCGAAATCCCGAAAAGGGTAAGGGGCATAATGGTCTTTGCGTCGAGTAAACCTCTTGACAGCTCATGTACCATCCTGTCTACGGCACGGAAGCCGGCCAATATACTCCTGGCGGTTGCCGATGTTGGCGGAAACTCGGATTTCGTCGACGTCCCTGTGCCCGATAAGTCAAAGTCGTCGATCAGGTTCGCCGTCTTACCCAAAGCGATCAACTCTTCAACGTTGATCGCGTCGGCATCGTATTCCACCAGTATGCTGCCGGTGATCTCGTTGGTTTTGACCGACTTTATGCCATCGACCCCGGCCAGAATAGAGGCTACTTCAGACAGCACCGACGTATCCCGTCGTTCCCGTGGTAGCCTAACTCGAATCCGCCCCGGCACGTAGGACTCGACCACCGCCCCTAACGCGTTCGAGATCACGCTTCCCCTCCGGCAGGCTCTTCCTGAGGCTTAACGAACTTGCCGTCGGCTCCGCGCGCTCGCCCAGACCTAGACTTACCGGCTTCTTCTCCAGCCAAGGCCGCCCTTGAAGATTCCATCTCGTGTTTGGCTTCGGCATATAGATCCTGGGCTTGTTCGCTCATCTCGGCCATTACTTCGCGTGTCCGCGCACGCAACGCCAGGTACGCCTTTATGGCCCCCTTCGCTACCGGCCGCGCGGCGCGCATGAGTGCCGGACCAGCAGAAACCGCCATCACCGCCAAACCGATGCCGAGGGGTAGACCAAGTTTTCTGTCCGAAATCTCTTCCAACAATGCCATCCGAGCACCTCCTTTCCCGGATCACCGGGTTAGTCATGAACGCAAGCTAAATACTGTTGTTGCGATTGAACACGTCACTGTCGTCCGCCAGAATCGGCCTTAGGCTGTTCAAACCGGCTGCCACCGTGCTGCCGTTGTTGACAAAAGTAGCCGCCGCTGGTCCAAGCAAACCCATCGCGGCAAGTACCACCGCCACCGCATTCGGCACAGCTACTATTCCAAGGTTTTGTTTGGCTAACTCCTCAGCATATTTGGCTGTGACATATGCTTCAACGAGTAGCCCTAGATCATCCTCCATGAGCAATACATCGGCAGCTTCCTTGGCAGCATCCGTAGCGCTTAGCGGAGCGATGCCCACATCAGCATTGACAAGGGCAAGTGAGTCGTTGATGCCATCACCAACTACGGCAACCACATGCCCTTTTGACCGCAATTCTTTGATCAACCGCATCTTCTCTTCAGGCATAACTTCCGCCACACACTCAGCTACGCCCAAGGTGCACGACGCAGCCGCGGCCGGGGCTGTCCGGTCTCCCGTGGCGATGACGAAATTGTCAACACCGGCCCGTTTTAGTTCAGCTATTACTCGCGCAGCCTCCGGCCTTAGCCTATCCGAAAATCCGATAATGCCGCATATCTTGCCGCCCCATGCGACGCAAGCCGCCGACTTGCCCTCCACCTGCAACCTAGCGATCACATCAGCAGCGGGTGAGGTGTCTATACCATGAGCACGTAACAGTCGCTCACTACCCACGCGGATTTCTCTGCCTTCCACCTCCGCAGACACACCCAAACCAGGCTGCAACCTGGGAGATTTCCGGGCAGGTATTCGCAATCCCATCTGCCGGGCTTTGGCCACTACGGCTCGCGCAATCGGATGATTAAGCCCGTCCTCAGCTGCCGCAGCGCATCTGAGAACCCCCCGTTCGTCCAATCGACCGTTAAGAGCAATAATGTCTGTGATGTCGGGTTGGCCGGTAGTAAGCGTCCCGGTCTTATCGAATACTATTGTATCCACGCGGGCCAAGTTTTCCATGGCTCGACCACTCTTAAATACGACTCTCCTGCGCGCCGCACGCATCATGTGAGAAACAAACGCCGTTGGCGTACCGACCCTAATACCTGTGCCGAAGTCTACAATAAGTATCGAAAGCGCCCTGGCCACATTTCTGCTGATTGCATACACGCCTGCGGAAAGAGCAAATGTGGGAAACACCAATCGATCCGCAAATCGAGCAGCATAATCCTGGATCCTAGTGTCATGCACCGGCGCAGTGCGCAGCATTTCCATAATTTTTCCGAGCTTTGTGTCCACCCCTGTAGCCCTAGCCTCGACAACGATTTCGCCGTCAAGTGCAACCGAACCCGCGCAGACTGTATCGCCAGGCTGTTTCCCACACCATCGAGATTCGCCGGTAACCATTGACTCGCTAACGCCGGCCGTTCCGCGCAACACCACGCCATCGACCGGGACAACATCTCCGGCGTGTGCGACGATCTTGTCGCCGGGCTTCAGAGATTTCACCGGCACCCTAACCAGCCTCCTACCACGCAGGACCTTAGCCGAAGCACCTCCAAGCTCGATCAATCTGCACACGGCTTTTTCCGCGCGTTGAGCAGTCTTCAGCCGGATGTGCTCGCCAATACCGATAAGGGAAGCCATTAAAGCACAAGTCGGCAGGCTCCTTTGAGCTGCCAGGACCGCGATCGACGCGGCGTCCAACATATCGACTCCCAGCTTCCGCTCCCTCAACAACTTCAAACCTGCACGACGAAAGACAGGCATAACGGCAACTCCCACTAATGCAGCAGAAACCACCGATGGAAGGAACCCTATAGTCGTAGCTCCCAATGCCGCAACAGGCAGGATAATATTGCCCAGCACGGGCTTGACGCCCTCGCGTTTGTGTTTGCCGTTGCCGTTTCTTGGTAACTTCGACGGATCAAATCTGTAAGCCCTGAGTTTGCGCATCACCACCTGGGGTAGAAAGCCGTCGTGTATGGCTGGATCGTACTCCACAACCAAGCTGGCGCATGCGCAATTCACGCGTACTGAACGAATGCCAACAACCGCGCTCAGTCGCTCGGCAAAAGCCTCGGCCAACGCAGGCGCATCTTTCAGTGCCCCTATCCTGAATCGGGCACGGCCCGGAACAAGATGCACAAGTTCTACTTGAATACTCATAAGCAAACCTGGGTAATGCCCTTAGAAACTCTCGCATGCACCCCTTGCCGATGAGGAGACATAAAATCCCTCCCTCTCGCCCTTTCGGTAGATTTCAGTTCGGCAGAGGAATGTGTATTGTATCCCCTATAGATTGCCCAAGTCTTACAAATTGATTAACAATCTCTTACAGAAAGACGATGCGCAGCTGTTTCTGAAAATGGCAAAGGCTGTTTTCACGATCGGTTAGGCATCTGACGCGGCTCAAAGTGATAATTCCCGCAAACGGCGTTCTAGAAACGACCAAAATGCTATTGGCAAAAATATAACTTCGACGGTTCCGGCAATGGAAGGAAAGTTTCCTTGCCTGGCGCAAAATAGCTTTTGTGGAAAGAATCCCCGTCTCAATGATCCGAGACAATCTCGACAATCTTCCGGAGCACTCGCTTCCTTCAGGCTACCACTTGCGCTTTTTCAGAAAGGGCGAGGCGAAAGTATGGGCTGAAGTGCAGACGAGATCTGGCAACTTCGAAAACATCGAAAAAGCGCTTGACCAGTTCGAAAAGGAATTTGCGAACAGACAGGACGAGCTAGAAAAGCGGTGTCTGTTTCTCGTACACGACGAGTCGAACGAGATTATCGGATCTACCATTGCGTGGCTAGAATCCGATTTCCAAGGTCGGGACCACGGCCGCATCCATTGGGTGGCTATAGTGCCAGAGTTTCAGGGTCGCAAACTAGCCAAGCCGATGCTCTCGAAAGCGATGCGCTTGCTTAAGCAATGGCACGAAAGGGCTTGCCTGGGTACTCATACTTTGTGCTTAAAGGCTATCAATATGTACCTTGACTTCGGCTTCGTTCCGGACATGACCCGCGAGCGTGCCGAAGAAGCGTGGCTCCTGATTGCACAAGCAATTGACCACCCCGCTCTCGAACCATTCCGCAGAAAAAGTGCTTGCGATTTGCCTTAGAATTGTTTTTATGATCGGCACTTCCGTGTTTAGTAAGTGCGGCAACGTAGAAGACTCTTTGCTGGTGGAAGTGGTAACCACTGCGGCACGGATTGAAGTAGCCCCCAAAAGTCTCGATCCTTTATGGGCCGGGATAACAAACCTTGCTCCGTCTGAGGATTGCCTAGCACTCCGAGAGTGTCCTACGTCGCAAGTCGTCATTCTCGTATGATAGTTAATGTCCGGTTGCTGGTTGCTGTGCCAGTTGACTGGAGCATGGGCTTCTAAACGACAACCGTCATCCTGAGCGAAGCGAAGGATCTCAACGCAACGTCCTAGTCCACCAAACGCGCGAGATTCTTCGCTACGCTCAGAATGACGGTAAAGACGAAGAACGCGACAACGAGATTCTTCGCTACGCTCAGAATGACATGTTATGAATGACATATTATGTCAGAGTGACGTGTTATGGCCAGAAGGACTTGTTATGTCAGAATGACGTGTTATCGTCGTCCTGAGCAAGAAGTGTCACTATGACACACACCAGCCATCCTAAGCGACAACCGTCATCCTGAGCGAAGCGAAGGATCTCAACGCAACGTCCTAGTCCACCAAACGCACGAGATTCTTCGCTACGCTCAGAATGACGGTAAAGACGAAGAACGCGACAACGAGATTCTTCGCTACGCTCAGAATG
>JAOAGX010000146.1 GCA_026415535.1 Armatimonadota bacterium
TGTGAACGCAGTTGATAGTCCAATGCACCGTATTGATGCCGGCATCAGCCATTTCCTTTAGGTGAGCAGGGTTTAGATCGTCGCCTCCTGGATAGTCGTAACAGCCAATCACAAAAAACGGCTTACCATCGGCACGAATGCAAGGCGGATCAGTAGCTGAACGAGATGGAACCGACAACCACCATAAAACACACGGCAGAACAAACTTTGCAAGCATTACTTGCACCCCTAACTAATAAAATCCCATCACTATACACAAAGGTCACAATTCTAGCGGATCCTCGAGGTTTGAAGCTACGAAACCTTCTAGACGCAGGCGAAATAGTCATGCGACCCACGTTCGGTGTTCGGTATAATGTACTATACTCCGGACGATCAAGAACGGTCAGCTTGTGGAAAATCAAAATCGGGCCTTAGAAATCAGTTCCCCTTACTGATCCGTTTCTGTAACTCATAAAGCTTGTTCATCGCTTCGATCGGCGACATTGTGGTCAAATCTAGCTTCTCGAGTTCCTCGATCACCGGATGCTTCTCGCCAGAAAACAAAGTAAGCTGAAGTGTTTCCTCGCGCACTTTGATCTTGGTACCTTTCCTGAGATTACGGAAACCAGCCCCGTTGGATTCAAGCTCGCGCAAAATATCATTTGCACGATCGATAGTTTCCTGAGGCAACCCGGCTAAGCGCGCAACTTCGATACCATAACTTTTGTCTGTTCCGCCGGGCATAATTTTGCGGAGCCAGACGATGCGGTCCTTCTCTTCGCGTACTGCAATTCTGTAGTTTTTTACTCCTTTTAGCTGTTTTTCGAGATCGTTCAGGTGATGGTAGTGCGTGGCGAAAAGGGTACGCGCCGAAAGCTTGTTGATCTGTTCCGCAACTGCCCACGCAATCGACAGACCATCATAAGTCGATGTCCCCCGGCCAATTTCGTCAAGCACGATCAAACTGCGACGCGTTGCATTGTTGAGGATGTTTGCAGTCTCGTTCATTTCTACCATAAAGGTGGATTGCCCGCTAGCAAGTTCGTCGTGTGCTCCGACTCGTGTAAAGATGCGATCCACTACACCGATTACAGCTTCATCAGCTGGCACGAAGCTTCCCATCTGCGCCAAAAGTGTGATAAGGGCCACTTGCCGCAAGTATGTAGACTTACCAGCCATGTTAGGACCAGTGATTATAAGTAGCTGATCCGTGTCACAGTTAACTAGAGCATCGTTGGGCACGAAACGCTCCTGAAGAAAGTACTCCACAACCGGATGCCTACCGTTCTTGATCCTGATCTCCTCGCCCTCGTTCACAATCGGCTTGCAATAACCCTTTGACGACGCAACTTCAGCCAGCCCAGAAAGAACATCGATCTCAGCAATAGCCCGCGCGACCTTTCCTACCCGGCCCGCCTCGTCAGCCACCTTGGAGCGAACTTCGCAAAATAGGCGGTATTCCAAGTCGGCAGCGCTCTCGTCTGCGTGAAGTATTTTGGCCTCCATCTCCTTGAGAGCAGGAGTAATGAAGCGCTCGGCGTTGGTGGTAGTCTGTTTGCGGATGTAGTCCTCCGGTACTAGGTCCAGATTGGGCCTGGTAACTTCAATGTAGTAGCCGAAGACGTTGTTGTAGGCGACCTTGAGGTTCTTGATCCCCGTGCGCTCACGCTCCTGCGCCTCGAGAGACGCGATCCACGATTTGCCATCGGTGGAAGCTGATCTGAGTTCGTCCAGCTCGGCATTGTAACCCGCTGCAATAACGCCGCCTTCGCGGATCGCAACGGGAGGATCCGGAACAATAGCGGACTCTATTAGCTCGGCCACCGGTTCCAAAAACTCAATTGCCTGTCGCAATGTAACAAGCCGCTCAGATTTCGCCTCGGCTAGAGCTCCTGCAATGTGCGGCAACTTCCTGATCGACTGCGCTAACCCGACCAAGTCGCGCGCGTTCGCAGTTTCCGCTACGATCCGCGACATCAGTCGCTCCAAGTCCTGAACGCCATCTAGTTTCTCCCGCACCTCTTCGCGCATCAATGCGTTGTTATATAGCTCCTCAACCGCATCTAGGCGCCGCTGAATGCGCTCAACATCCAACAACGGCTGATCTAACCACTTTCGCAAGAGCCTACCGCCCATCGCGGTCTTGGTCTGGTCGATGATCGACAAAAGGCTAGCGCCCTTTGTTTCAGCCGAAAGCGAATGAGTCAGCTCGAGGTTGCGTCTAGCCGCGGCGTCGAGAACCATGAACCCGCTGGTCGAATAAGTTGACATCGAGGTGATCGAAGCCAGCGCACTCTCGTTGGTCTGCTTGAGGTAGTCGAGCACCATCGCAGCGGCTTCGAGACCTGCCGTCATTCCCTCGGCCCCAAAACCTCGCAGCGAGTCGGTGCGGAAATGCTCTATTAGAAGCTCCCGTGCCGGCTTTCGGTAAACAGAGAGTTCTTCGTACCGGGTTACCGTCGCACCCGTGTTGGCTCTAATAGGCCCGGCAAGGTCTTGCTCCATCTCCTTGAGCAAGACTTCTGCCGGATGTAGCCTTGTGATTTCCTCTATCAGTTTGTTGGAAGAATCTCTCCCCTCGATCTCTGTAACCGCAAACTCGCCGGTCGATATGTCAACCGCCGACACGCCGTAAACGTTCGGCTCGCTCGCCACGGCAACCAAAAAATTGTTGCTCTTAGCGTCGAGCATGCCGTCCTCGAGAACAGTGCCGGGCGTAACGACGCGAGTAACGCCACGCTTGACAATCTTCTTGGCCTTTTTGGGATCCTCGAGCTGGTCACAGATGGCGACGCGGTAACCCTTCGATATCAGGCGAGCCACATAACGGTCCACTGCGTGATACGGCACGCCGCACATCGGTACTTCGGCAGCGTAGCCTTGGGACCGCGAAGTCAGCACAATCTCCAGCTCTCGCGAGGCGATTATTGCGTCGTCGCCAAACATTTCGTAGAAGTCGCCGAGCCGGAACATCAGTATCACATCAGGATACTGCTCCTTGATCGCCTGATACTGCGCAACCATCGGCGTGATCTTCTTGGCGTCCACCTTTTTCTCCGTCACGAAAGCGCGAAACTAGGTTATTCCGATCGCCGCGAGATACATAGGTGTTAAGGAGAGATTCTTCGCTACGCTCAGAATGACGGTATGCTTATGTCGGAATGTACCCACGTCAGAATGTAACCGAGGTCACTGGACATATATCCGAGACTTGTTTGTCTATGCGGATCTCCCTCCAGGACCTTCTTGTCTTTGCAGAGCTCGTTCCAGGACCTATTTGTTTCTGTAGAGCTCGCCGGTAAAGCCATACAAGTGTCCCTCGGTTACCCTGACGTCCATCAGTTGTCCAACAAGACCTTGAAGATCTCCCCCGGCGTTTTCTTGTGACGACAGATTGCGCCCGACCGAAAAGTTCACGGTCTTGTTCTGCCGGGTGAGACCGGTCAACCGACTCGGATCTCTGGGGCTTGCACCTTCGACCAGCACCTCGTAAACTTGGCCGACCTGCGAATCGTTGATCTCGCAAGTGATCCGGTTTTGAAGCTCGATAAGACGCCTCAACCGCTCGCTCTTAACTTTGGCAGCAACTTGGTTCGGCATCTTCTCGGCCGCAGTCTCAGGAATAGGGTTGTAGGCGAACATAAAAGCCGAATCGAATCGAACTTCCTCGACCAACCTCATCGTATTCTCGAACTGTTCATCGGTCTCGCCAGGAAAGCCTACCAGTAGATCGGTCGTAATCGCAATGTCGGGTATGGCCTGCCGGAGTGCCGCGACACGCTCTCGGTAGTGCGCCGACGTGTAACTCCGATTCATTGCGCGCAGCACATTGTCATCGCCCGACTGAACCGGCAGATGAATGTGCTCGCAGACCTTGGGCAGATCGCGCATCGTCTCAATTAGCTTGTCAGACAGGTCCTTCGGGTGCGAGGTGGTAAATCTGATTCGTTCTATTCCGTCGACTTCGTTCACAGCGCGCAGCAGGTCGGCAAAATCGACTTTCTCTGGCAACGTTGAACCATAAGAATTGACGTTCTGCCCAATGAGCGTGACTTCCTTCCGCCCACGTCGCGCGAGATCGACAACCTCCTTAACTACGTCGTCTATTGGCCTGCTTCGCTCTCGGCCGCGAGTGTATGGGACAACGCAATATGCGCAATAGTTGTCGCAGCCGTACATAACGGGCACAAAACTTTTGATTGCGATGCTCTCGCGGTCCACTCGTTTCGGCAACTCCGAATTCAGGTCAAGCGCAGACGCAGAACCCCCGCTCTCGCGCACCTGGCGTATCAAATCAGGAATCCTACTGATTTGACCAGTCCCGACTACGAGATCGATCCAAGGCCTGCCTCTTCGGATCGATTCCCCCATCCTCTGGGCCATGCAGCCGCATACGCCAACGAGCATCTCGGGCCTGCGTTTTTTGAGCGAGTAGAGTTGTCCCAGCTTGCTCTTAGCCTTTTCCTCAGGCTTAGCGCGTACGCTGCAGGTCACGAGCATCGCGATATCAGCCTCCTCGACGCGATCTGTTGGCGAATAGCCCATCCGCATCAGCAGACTCGCGATCTGCTCGGAGTCGTCCTCATTCATCTGGCAGCCCCAGGTGAATATGATGAACTTGGGAGCGCAGCTGGTCACACGAAACATGGTAGCAGGAACAAGTACAGCGAACAAGGGCAAAGCTCAAAGAAGCAACTTCGTAGAACATAATCCCAGCTTTTCCGGCAACTTAACGCCATTCAACTAAGTGAAAAAACGCAAAACACTCAGCCTTGAAACCCCTAAACGAGGTTGATGAGCAAACAGGTAGCCTTTGCGTGCCTTTGCAACGGTCCTAAGTTTGAGGCAATACGATATTACAGGTAGCAGAGGTAATCAGGGCCTCGCTATTGTCGCAACCGCCTGGCAAGAAATCCCCTCGCCTCGGCCTGTGAAACCAAGCCCTTCGGTAGTAGTGCCCTTAACACTGACACGGCTTGAGTCGATCCCAAG
This sequence comes from Armatimonadota bacterium, assembly GCA_026415535.1. GTDB lineage: Bacteria > Armatimonadota > UBA5829 > UBA5829 > UBA5829 > CALJES01. The sequence continues at coordinate 4,975 of JAOAGX010000146.1, forward strand.
ACAATTGGCGATTCGAATCGACATCTCTGAGGAAAAAGGCGCAATTTTTGGTTCTTCGCATATAACGACTGCATCCACGTTCAGCACTTTCCAATCGTTTCTCGAGAGCATCTGGCCTACCTGCTCCAGCAGCTTGAGGCTCGAAACCTCTTTGTATTGACTATCTGAATCGGGGAAATGACAACCTATATCGCCTAGTGACGCCGCTCCAAGCAAAGCGTCCATAATCGCGTGGATGAGAACATCGGCATCCGAGTGTCCAGCAAGGCCTTTTTCAAAATCGACCTCGACGCCTCCTAAGACGAGCTTTCGGTCATCGGTGAATGCGTGAACGTCGTATCCAATTCCTGTTCGTACTTCACCGCCCCCAAGTTTCACAGACGCGACCTCAAGGTCAGCAGGAGTCGTAATCTTGATATTATCGTATGAGCCAGGCACAATTGTTACCACTCCGCCTAGTCTTTCGACAAGAGCGGCGTCGTCAGTGGCATACACCTGGTCTTCCAAAGCCCGTCGGTACGCCTCCCGTATTATATCCGTACGGAATGTTTGAGGAGTTTGGACAGCATATAGGTTGGCACGGTCAATAGTCGAGTCGACTACCCCATCCGATACAGCCTTTATCGTGTCGATGACCGGAACAGCAACAACACAGGCGCCGGACTTTGCGGCTTCTTCGATGGATCGGCGTATGATTTCACCCGTAATCAGAGGCCTTGCAGCATCGTGTATGGCCACAATGTCGCCTCTAACTTCTTTCAGACCATTAGCCACGGAATCCTGTCTTTGCTCTCCGCCTGGGACTATAGTACGAACCTTCCGGAAAGCAAAATGCTCCGCGAGCAACCTAGCAGTTTTGATATCGTCGGGCCTAGCGACGAGCACTACCTCATCAACCGCTTCACAAGACTCAAAAACGCTCAGAGTGTGCGCAAGTATGGGTTTGCCCGCGACTTCGCAAAAAACCTTGTTCGAACCCCTACCGAACCTTTCTCCGGATCCGGCTGCCGGTATAAGAGCGGATGTCGTCGTCAATTTGGCACGCCCCAGAAT
>JAOAGX010000147.1 GCA_026415535.1 Armatimonadota bacterium
AGCTGTGGGAGATAGAAAACCGCCCCTCGACCGACTAAGAGTCTATAAGTAATTGCGTACTATGATCGACATCATTGTACCATCTTTCAACGGTCGCGAACTGGTCCGCAGATTCTTGGAAAACAACGCGCCATCGCTTGCAAAGTATCGTTTGGGCGTGGTCGATGACGCCAGTGAAGATGGCAGTGTCGAGTTCTTGAGGTCGAATTTTCCCGAAGTTCTGGTTGTTGCAAGAGAAAAAAACGGTGGGTTCGCAGCCGCGGTAAACGACGGAATAAGGGCGACTGACTCCGACCTAATCGTGCTATTGAACAACGACGTAGAGGTGAATCCCAATTTCCTGGACCCGATCCTGCCACTTTTTGAGGACGAGAGAGTATTCGCGATCAGTCCAAGGATCATAGTCCCAAGTCTTGGAGGCCTCGACGAGGGAGCTAAGACCGGCTTCTGGCGGCACGGCATTTTCTACACCAGCCAACTGCAGAATCCCTCGGGGACACGACCCATCCTCTATGCCACCGGGTGCGCGGCGGTCTACAGAAGGTCCCATCTCGAAGAGCTGGGAGGATTTGACGAGGCATACTCGCCCTTTTATTGGGAAGATGCCGACCTCGGATACCGGGCATGGAAACGTGGTTGGAAGACGATCTACCAGCCCTCGAGCCAGGTAATCCACCAACATTCGGCGTCGGTGTCGCGATTTGACCCGAAGTTCACTGGCCGAATCAAAGCGCGGAACGGATTGTTCTTTATCTGGCGTAATATCGAGGATGAAAGACTGCTCGCCACGCACCGCCGATGGCTACCCTTGGTAGTTGTTCGGCGAATAGCGGCTCGAGATTGGCCTTGGATAGCCGGTTTTCGTGAGGCTTGGAATCGCCGCCGAGAGGCTATCGAAGCTCGGGCACGCGACTCGATTCACAGGCGGCTATCCGACACAGAAATATTTGACAAGTTGGGCATCGAAAACCCGTGAAGATACTGTTCCTTTCGGCCTGGTTTCCGTACCCGCCGGACAACGGATCGAGAATCCGGGTCTACAACCTTGTAAAGGCCCTTGCGCGGAAGTACGATGTCTATCTAGTTTCGCTTCTTCAAGAAGACTCACGCCGCGAGGATGCGAACAAACTCGGTGACATCTGTCGAGTCGTGTCGCTGCACGAGTCAAGGTGGTTTAGACCGAGAAGTCTGAGGTCTTTGATTGGATTCCTTTCGACGAAGCCCAGATCTTTCGTAGATACCTACGACCCAGAAATCGCACAAGCCGTAAACGAGGCTGTAGAGAATGTATCGCCCGACGTGATCGTGGCCTCTCAAATCGGGGCAATGGTATACGTGCCGCGTCGCGCGAATATTCCGGTAGTTTTTGAGGAACTCGAGATCTGGTCAATGTACAGAACGCTCAAGCCCAGTCCAATTTTCAGAAGGGTAAAGCACGGTCTGACCCTCGCAAAGCACTGCAGGTTTGTGCGAGAACTTTTGCGCAGATCTAATGCGTTCACATGCGTCTCATCAGCCGAACTGAATCTTGCGAACAAGCTCCTGTCGCCACCTGTTAAAGGTACGGTTGTACCAAACGGTGTGGATACCGATCATTACAATGACAGATCCAGAGATCCCGAAGAGGAATTGCTTGTCTACAACGGCGCGCTGACATATTATGCCAACCTGGACGCGGTTAGACACTTTGCCTCCGATATATATCCGATACTTAAATCGAAGCGTCCGCGCATCAAGATGCTTGTTACCGGCCGGACTACAGGTGTGGACCTTGATGGTGTAGCGGACTGTCCGGGTATTGAGCTTACGGGCTATGTCGAAGACATTAGAACCGTCTTGAACCGCAGCGCTGCATGTGTTGTCCCCCTCCGAGTAGGAGGAGGAAGTCGGCTCAAAATACTGGAAGCGATGGCGGCGGGGGTTCCAGTAGTCTCAACATCTGTTGGAATCGAGGGACTCAATATCGAAAACGGCCGCCACGCACTTATTGCCGATTCGCCGGCCGATTTCGCCAACGCAGTGGACAAGATATTGAGCAATCAAGGCCTAGCGAGTAATTTAACACGAGAAGCGAGAGCGCTTGTAGAGAAAACTTATGACTGGTCTGCGATAGGACAGCTGTTGTCCGAGGTAATTGAGGAAAGTCGCCGTGAGGCATCGCAATCTTTGGTGGCATAGACCCTGGACCCCGGAGCGTGTATACTCGCTGACGAGGGACATAGCAATCGTCATAGTGGGAGGCATAGCACTGGGCCTTTTTGCGGCAGCGGCCAGTGTATACTATGTAGTCCTCGTGATGGCGATAGTTGCGATCGTGTCCCTGTTGGTATGGCAATTCGAAATAGTTTTGATGATCTACGCTCTAGTGGCATTCGTGCCATGGGGAAGAACACCCAACATCGCTGTGGGCGGATCCGGCTTGGGAAAGGGCCTTTATGTCAGCCAGGTTATACTTGGCGTGCTTTTGGCAATCTGGTTCGTCAAGTACCTCCTCAGTACTCTTCCTGAAAACCGCATCCGCAGCGGTTTTCACATTCCGATCGCGCTTTACCTTGGCTATAGTGTGCTTAATATTGTTCACTCGTACATCTTCTGGGATCCACACGTCAACCGCATGTACCAGTACCCTCACGTAAATGCAGTAGAACTGGGATTAAGGTTTCTTTCGGCCGGCGCGTTCATAATGATGGCCACAACGGTTGGTAGCAAAAGATGGCTTAGGTGGACTACTTTTATGCTGTGCGTCCCTGGCCTATACAACCTATTGAACAGCGCATTAGGCGGTCCTGTGCCAGTCAGTGCACCGTGGTGGCCACTAGTTGCTTTGCTTCCCATATGCTACTGCTGGGCTATCGCACTGGACAATCTGAGCGCCTGGCCTAAAAGAATCGGCGGCGTTGCAGTGGTGGCGTTGGCCATATATGTCGTGTTGGTTCGGGGTATTGCCTGGGTTAGTGGCTGGTTGGGCTTGCTCACAGCCCTTGGCTCGGTGGCCTATCTTCGCGGCAGGCGCGTCTTTGTGGCGTGGATGACCCTGGTTGCCGTTGGTACTGCCGTGGCATGGCCATTCTTTCATGAAAAAGTGATCATTGAATCGCGACAGCAAGGCGACTACGACAGGTTTGCGATGATGAGGGGCGCTTGGAAATACGCCACCACATTTCCGCTTGGCGTTGGACTTGGCAACTATCGATCCTATAACTCGTACTACTATGGCAAGTTGTGGGGCACCACGACACACGCTTCCGCGCACGGCACTTACGCGCAGCACTTGTCAGAAATGGGCATACCTGGCCTTGTGCTCCTGTTGGTGATGCTGTTTTCGGGAGGGGCGTGGCTGCTTAGAAACCACGGCCAACTCGAACCAGGCCTTTCCAAGACATATCTGCTGGCCGCGTTTGGTCAACTCGTGGGAATCTCATGCGCGGCACTCATCGGCGACTACATCATCCCGACCTACCACAACGGCGGCCTGACGACGTTCTCCGGCACGGTGTACTCCTGGCTGATCTGGGGGCTTGCCGTCGCCCATGTGAGATTAGCAAATGGACCTGTCAGTATCGATAGTCAACTGGAACACGCGCGATCTGCTTGACCAGTGTCTGGACTCCGTCTACGCGACGATCGGCGGCCTTGATGCGGAGGTCATCGTCGTAGACAACGCGTCCACAGACGGCAGCGTGGAAATGGTTAGGAACGAGTATCCGCGCGTCATCCTAATCGAAAACAAAACCAACGTCGGGTTCGCCGCGGCAAACAACCAGGCGCTTGCAATCTCCAAGGGTCGGCACTTCCTACTACTCAACCCCGACACGATCTGTCATCCCGATGCGCTGAATCGTCTGGTGTGTTTTTTGGACGAACACCCGCGGTGTGGGGCAGTCGGACCATTGGTGCTGAACGAAGACGGAACGTTGCAACATTCATGGGCGAAATTTCCCACAGTATGGAGTGAGACGATCGGCAAGCTCGACAGGAGCACACCTGGACAAACGCACCCTCCTGCGACAGCCGAAGAGGCCCGTGCCCTGAAACCGTTTCGAACGGATTGGGCGGGAGGATGCTGCCTGATGGTAAAGAGAGAGGCCATAGAACAGATCGGCCCTATGGACGAATCACTTTTTATGTATTGCGAAGAAACCGACTGGTGCCTTCGACTACAAAAGGCAGGTTGGGAAGTGTGGGTGGAACCTCGCGCAGAGATAACCCACTATGGAGGCAAGAGTAGTGAACAGGTATCGAGCAAATGTGCCCTAGCCTTGCGCCGAAGTAAGACAATCTTCTTCGCAAAGCACTTCGGACGTGTACAGGCAGTACTGGTAGCAATAGCCTGTGCACTGAGGTCAATTCTGCGTCGGGGCAAACGGCCAACGGATAGAACAGTTTACGAAATTCCCTCTGAAATGGAGCCACTGTCAATTCTGGAACTGGGCTGCGGCAAGAGGCGTGAGTATTCGGACTCCATTACTGTAGACATATGCGCTGAGTCTAACCCAGATGTTCTTCACGATCTCAACCAGTATCCTTATCCGTTCGCCGACAACTCATTCGATGTGGTCATATGCAATCACATTCTGGAGCATCTGGATGATGTAGTGCGCACCTTAGAAGAGATACACCGTATTCTCAAACCAGGAGGCCTGCTCAAGGTAGAAGCGCCTTATTTCACCAGCGTGTATGCTTACGCGGACCCCACACACAAGCATTTCTTCACGAGCAGGTCGTTCGACTACTTTTTCGAAGGTACGGAGCTAAGCCGATTCGATTACAGTCGAGTCAGATATGCACCCAAGAAGATCGAACTCGTAGTGCCGGGTAACGGGATACTAAGTCGTTTGGCTCGCAGATGGCTTGAGTCGCATCTCGATTTTTACGAGAAGCGCCTAGCCTATATATGGCCAAGACACACAATCCGGTATGAGCTGACGGCGGTTAAGTAATGAAAATCGCTATCGACTGCAGAGAACTTCACGGGCCATCAGGAGGTTTCAAAACTTATCTGCTTGGGTTGCTTACAGGACTTGCTGCGGTCGATACGACCAACAGTTACTTGTTGTATGCTTACTCTACCAAGGATCTAGAGGGCTTGCGCGTTCCGACAAATTCGGTATTGAGGACCGTCAGTGGTGGTAGGTTGTGGTCCGACTGGTTTGCCATGCGAAAACTGATAGGCCGCGATCAACCTGACGTAGTTCATTTTCCGGCCAATTACGGCCTGACCGGACTTGGTGTTCCAACGGTGATCACATTGCACGACTGCATATCGTTGACCAGCTGTGCCGGGTGTACGTCTGTCAAGAGCGAGCTTCTGAAGCGGTACTCGGCAATAATGACTAGACGATCCATACCACACGCTAATGTCATTTTGACTGTCTCTAACTACTCCCGCGACCAAATCATCCGCCGCTTTGGTTGCTCCGAGCGAATAGTCGTCACGTATGAGGCGGCTCGGGAAGCAACGGCTTATTACTCTAGCGAGGCTCATTCGGAACCGTATCTCTTGGCGCTTGCCTCGGTGGATCGCAGGAAAAACACGGCTGCTGTGATTGAAGCATTTAGCCTATCGCGGTTGCCCAGCGAAGGTTATCGTCTCGTAATTGTCGCTTCCAACAACCGTGCTGGTCGAATGATCGAGCAGCAGGCCATCAGGTTTGGGGTCCAGGCCTATACAACAGTACTGGTTGGTATAGATGACTCAGCGCTTCGGCAACTTTATAAGAACAGTGCGGCGTTTGTGTTCCCAAGCCTTGACGAAGGGTTCGGATTACCACCATTGGAAGCAATGGCTTGCGGAACAGTAGTAATATCGTCAGACAGAGCTTCAATGCCCGAAATTCTCGGCGACGCCGCCCTGTATTTCGATCCGGAAGATAAAACTGACTTGGCCCGCAAGATGGAGATGATGGTCACTAATAAGGACCTTGCCAAACGTTTGCGTGAGGCAGGTGTCCGACGAGCAGCAAAGTTTTCTTGGGAGAAGACTGCTTGCGGCACGTTGTACGCGTACAAG
>JAOAGX010000148.1 GCA_026415535.1 Armatimonadota bacterium
TATAAGAGACAGGTTTGACGGCGCAGGCTATACCGAGATACACGCCAATATACCCGCGCTGTGGATTCTAATGTTCGTGGCAATCTTCGGCGGAATACTGGTTCTTATGAACATCTATCGCCGTGGGATTGGCTACTCACTAGCTGCGCTTGGTCTGCTGGTCGGCGCGTCGATCGTTGTTGGTAGCGGTTATCCTACGCTGGTGCAAAACTTCAGCGTTAAGCCCAACGAACTCGAAAAGCAGACGCCATATATCAAAAGGGCAATCGAAGCCACACAGGCCGCCTACGGACTAAGCCAGGTTACCAGCCGGCAATTTGCTGCCGAGCCGTCTCTTACGCCCGAGCAAATATCGGCGAACAGCGCGACAATTGAAAACATTCGCCTCTGGGATCAAAACCACCTCGAAGCCGTTTACAATCAGATTCAGACGCTTCAACAGTACTATCACTTTTCGGACATGGATGTTGACCGATACTGGCTGGCTCCGAAGGGCGGAGGAGAGCGAAGATACCGCCAAGTTTGGCTATCGGCCCGAGAGCTCGATGAGAATCGTTTGCCAGCCACTGCTCAGACTTGGATCAATCGCCGCCTACAATATACTCATGGTTACGGGTTCGTAATGAGCCCTGTCAACGAGGTTAACGTTGAAGGTCTCCCACAGTTCTTTGTAAAGGACATCCCGCCGGTTGCCTTAGTGGACCTGTCGATCAACAATGTAGCAGTTTACTTCGGCGAGGTTACTGAGGGCTACGTTTTCGTAAAAACAAGCGCACCTGAGTTTGATTACTCGTCCGGCGGCCGGCACAAGGCTTCCGCCTACAAAGGTTCCGGAGGAGTGAGAGTTGGCGGATTCCTCCGCAAGTTGCTGTTCTCCTTTCGTTTCTCCGATGTCAACATTCTGCTCAACGAAAACCTAACTTCCGAGAGCCGCATTCTCTACTACCGCAATATTCGCGAGCGGACTGAGAAGTTGTTCCCTTTCTTGCAGTTTGACGACGATCCCTATTTGGTCATTGTCGGCGGCGAGTTATATTGGATTCGTGACGCCTATACTTCTACCAATGCATACCCTTACTCGGTTCATCTCGAGGGTGGCAATATCAACTACGTCCGAAACTCGGTCAAGATTGTTGTAAGCGCATATACTGGCGCAGTTGATGCTTACGTATTTGACAAGCCGCTTGCCGACCCGATTATTCGGACTTATCAAAAAATATTCCCGGGCGTTTTCAAACCGAAATCCCAAATGAGCCCCGAGCTTCAGGCTCACGTTCGGTATCCTGAGGACCTATTCCGTGTACAGACCAGTATCTATGCGCGCTGGCACTACGACAAGAACGACCCAGAGGGGTTCTATCGAAACGACGATCTCTGGCAAATTCCTAGGCGGGCGATGGTGGCTGGTGCAGAGGGCGTCGAGGACGAGATGATGGAGCCTTACTACGTTATTATGAAGTTGCCAAACGGTAAGGCCGAGGAGTTTATTTTGATGACGCCTTACATTCGGGCTGGTGGGCGCAAGAATATGGTCGCGTGGATGTGTGCTCGGTGTGATGCTCCGGATTACGGCAGGCTTGTGCTCTATCGGTTTCCGGAAGAACGCAACGTCTACGGACCGCAGCAGATCGCGGGACGAGCCAACCAGGATACTATGATTTCACAACAGTTGAGTCTGTGGAACCAGGAGGGTTCGAAGGTAGGAAGCGGAAACCTGCTTGTGATCCCGATTGAAGACTCACTCTTGTATGTGATGCCCATATACCTCGTATCGACTGGCACGCAGATTCCTGAGCTAAAGCGGGTAATCGTGGCGCTTGGCGATAGGATCGCGATGGAGCCTACCCTGGAAGAGGCTTTGGCCAAGGTCGTGGGGTCTCCGATCTCTGCTCCTCGTCCTATGGCTATGGCGCCGAGTAAGACTGTCTCGGGGCTAAGCGCGAAGCCAGTGCGTGCGCCTGCTACCGTGCCTCCCAGCGATCTAAAGGCGCTTGTGGATCAGGCTGTATTGCAGTATGACAAGGCTCAAGAGGCTCAACGAAGGGGAGACTGGGCGGAGTACGGGCGTCAAATCAATGCGCTCAAAGCTACTCTGTCGGAGCTGAAATCCAAATCGCGCTAACCGGATTCTGAAAACTTCCCGTCATTCTGAGCGCAACGAAGAATCTCCGCGTTACAAGAACTGCCACATACGTGCTTAGGACCACGACAGAGTTCTGTATTTCTTAGTTATCCGTGCTGATGTGTTTGCTCCTCGGCTGTTTTGGTGGCACTTTCTTAAGCGAACATTCGTTCCTATACATACGAACATACGTTCGAAAAAAAATTTTTTGGAGGAGTTCAAAAATACTTGTGCGGCAGCCGGCAATTATGATATCATCCACAAACCAAAAGTGTTTGGCTTGCAATGGATCCTTTTAGGATATTCTAAGGAAACTATTTGGTAGCAGTTATCTACCAAAAATAATATCTTTTGGATTCTAATTGGATTAGCTATGGATTGACTCCGGGAATTCGGAGGGAGCCGGAAGATGTTATTCTACGGAACTTATACGCATAGCGTTGACCCGGCTGGGAGGTTTGTTATGCCCAAGACCTTCCGCAACCGCCTCGGAGACAACTTCCTGATTACCAAGGGTATTAACTGTCTCTGGTGCTTTCCGGAGAACTACCTTAACAAAATACTAGGGCCGGCAATTGAAAAACTCGGCCAGAATCCGATTCGAGGCCTTTTTGACACGGACGTTACACGCTTTACCAGACATCTGTTTGAAGATATGGTCTCTACCAACGACGATTCTCAAAGCCGCGTTCCGCTAAGTCAGGAGCACCGCGAATACGCGGGTATCAAGGACACTGTCGTCCTCTGTGGGCGTGGACAGATTATCGAACTCTGGAGCCCTGAAGCTCTGGAGCAGTATCGCCAAGCCAACCAAGATATCGAGGGCGTGATCGCGTCGGCACAGACACTAATGCCGATTATAAGTCAATTGCTCGACAAAGACGCCGATGCTGACATTTCACACGCCGGTTCTGAAGAATGAGATCATCGCGCTGCTCGATCCAAAACCGGGCGGTGTTTATCTTGACGCGACGCTGGGCGGAGGAGGCCTCGGGGCCGAGATCCTCGAGCGGTCCGGCCCCGACGGTCTCCTGTTGGGAATAGACCGGGACCCGGAAGCAGTAGAATATGCAACTAGCCAGCTTGCATCTTATGGCAGTCGCGCGAAAGTTATCAAGGGTGATTTCCGGAACCTGAGATCGATCCTGGTGGCGGAGAGTATTACCGGACTGGATGGCGCGGTTTTCGACCTGGGCGTGAGCAGTCATCAACTCGATTCGGACCGCGGATTCTCGTTCATGAGGGACGAGGTTCTGTCTATGAAAATGGATCCGGCGGAAAACACGCCGGACGCGGCGGACATTGTCAATTCATATTCGGAGGCTGAGCTCGCCGATTTGATAAGGCGTTACGGCGAGGAAAGGTACGCTCGCAGGATAGCGCGAGCAGTTGTGGAGCGACGCAAGATCGCTCCGATCACTAGGACCGGTGAGCTAGTTGACGTGATTGTTTCGGCTGTGGGAGCGGCCTATCGTCGTCAGCCGATTCATCCTGCGACACGAACCTGCCAGGCGTTGAGGATTGAGGTGAATAGGGAGCTCGAGGCCATAGAGCAAGGTTTGCCGGCGGCGATAGAGTTCTTGAAGAAAGGAGGGCGTGTCTGTGTGGTGAGCTTCCATTCGTTGGAAGATAGGCTGGTCAAGTCAATCTTCCGACGTCTTTCGGGTAAATGCGAGTGCTTGCCAGAGCTTTCGGAGTGCCAATGTGGAGCAAGGCCGCTGGTGAAGATTGTTACGCGGCGTCCCATAGTTCCGAGCGAAGAAGAGGTCGTTGCCAACAGACGCAGCAGGAGCGCAAAGCTCCGATGCGCGGAGAGAGTTTGAAAAGGGGCGATGTATATGTTGTCGGCAGTTGCTGTAAAACAAGACCCGGTCCAAAGAACCTTAGAGCGCGACGTCAAGAAACAGATGTTGCTGCGACAGATGATTAAACGAAAAAGCCGTCTACGCAGACTGGCGCGCCGGTTGCTCATACCGATTGTTTTGGCAGTTCTGCTTCTTTATGTCGCGCTCTACGCGGGTGTCACGTCGGTATCGCACAAAAAAAGTAAGCTGATGGATCTTTACAGGCAAGAAAGCATCAGGCACGAGCGACTGATGGTTGAACTGATTCACTTCTCCAGTCCGCGTCATGTGACTGCTGCAGCCCAAAGGTTCGGTATGGTGTGCGCGACAAGGTATGACTATTTGTCTAAACCTGCCACTGTTGCTAGCGCTAATCGATAACGGCTGGAGTTCGTATTGGGGTGGGATTATTGGCTCCGCTCAGAATGGGGGCCTTCTTAGATTAAGCCATTCTGAGCTAAGCAAAGAACCTGTCCGTTGCTAGTGAACGGATTCTGGCAACGGGCGGCAAATAAGCGCCGCGCGGGATTGTGAAGAACGGAAATAACCAGGATGAGCTCACGGAAGAGAGCGTTTGTCAGGAAGAGGGCAATCTGGCTGAGTTTGGGTTTTATTACCCTGTTCGGCGCAATTGCGGGCAAACTAGTGTTCATCCAGCTTTGTCGGGCAGATGAATACAGTAGGTGGGCACAGTTAATCAGATTCCGACAAATCCCTATTCCGGCAAGCAGAGGCGCCATTTTCGACCGTGCTGGCCGACCTCTTGCAGTCAGCATTCGAACTGTTTCTATCTATGCCAATCCTCGGGAAGTTAAGGATTCCTCGCTGACAGCAGCTCGTCTCACACATTTGATTGGCGGTGACCAAAACACCTATCGTCGCAAGATCGAAGGTACCAAGCACATAGTCTGGTTAGCGAAGAATATCGATCCATTTCTGGGTGAGAAGATTCGGCGCGGGTGGAAGGTTGTCAGCGATGGCGAAACTCATTACGAGAGGCTCGACGGCATTGGGGTTCAACGAGACTTCAAGAGAGTCTATCCTGCAGGGACGATAGCAGCTCAGGTTTTGGGGTTCACCAGCTTTTATGGCAGTGGTCTTGAGGGCGTCGAGTGTGTAATGGATTCCGTTCTTACTGGTAGAGAGGGAATTGTAGAAGCGGAGCTTGATGCTAGGCGACGTATTATAGTCGAAACCAAGCGAGTTATTAGAAAGCCGCGCAATGGGAAGGATGTTTACCTCACAATCGATCTCAACATCCAGCATATTGCGGAACAGGCCATTGCGCGCATGGCTCAGACATTCCACCCGGATCATGCGTGTGCCATAGTAATGGATCCGCATACCGGCGACATCCTCGCGCTTGCCAATTATCCTTCTTTCGATCCCAACAACGCCCTCAAGTTTCCAGCATACAGGTGGCGTAATCGCGCTGTCGCGGATCTGTATGAACCTGGGAGCACATTGAAGGTTGTGACCGTTGCAGCGGCGCTCAACGAAGGGTTTTCCACAGGCACAGTGTTTGCTCAATGTAAGGGTCGCGAGCGAATCAAGGGTGGCTACTTACCCTGTTCGTTGCATCACCCGTTTGAAAACGGTCATGGGGCGGTGACATTGGCCAAGATCATCCACCATTCGTGCAACATAGGTGCAGGTCACGTGGCGATGCGTCTGGGAGCACAAAGATTAAGGAAGTATGAGGAAGCCTTCGGGCTTCTTGAGCGACCCCGAGCCGGGTTTGGGTGCGAGGCTGTAGGCAGTCTGGCTCCTGCAAACAAGTGGCCATTAATCAGGCTTGCCAATATAGGATTTGGACAAGGAATATCTGTTACGCCGCTTCAGATGGCCTCTGTTTATGCCACCATAGCCAACGGCGGAGTCTACGTTTGCCCTAGGATAATTCGGGAGATTCGGGACCAAGGTCACGTATGCGTCTATGCGCCAGCGCATCGCTCACGCAGAGTCATTTCTTCTAGGGCAGCGGAGCAGCTTACAAAAATGCTGGTGGGT
>JAOAGX010000149.1 GCA_026415535.1 Armatimonadota bacterium
CGGTGGCAGGATGCCAAAGTTCGAGTTCATAGGTTGGAAGTCGGGGGCTGGGCAATTGGCAACATAATCAAGAAGTGCACCGATCACGGTTTCGCGAGGCGGTGTGATCGGCTCCTTGCCCAGCGCAACACGTGCAGCATTGATCCCCGCAATGATGCCCGAAGCAGCGGATTCCATATACCCTTCTACGCCCACTAGTTGCCCGGCAAAAAACAAGCGCTGGTAGAACTCTTGACGATCCGATTTGTCCGTCTGGAGCTTTACCTCCAACGTGGGACTAAGCAGGTTTGGCGAGTCTATATAGGTGTTACGATGAACCTGCCCGTATCTGACAAACACGGCTCGCTCAAGGCCGGGAATCAGTCGAAAGACCCGATCCTGCTCGGACGGCCTTAGCTGTGTCTGGAATCCGACCAAACCGTATACGCTCGCGTCTGTATTTTCCTGCCTGAGCTGAACTACCGCATAAGGTCGCTTACCGGTTCGAGGGTCACGCAAACCAACCGGCTTCATTGGTCCGTATGCAAGAGAGTTCACCCCACGCCTAGCAATAACTTCGAGAGGCAGACATCCCTCAAAGTAAAACGCGTCTTTCTCCTCCTCAAAGTGCAAACGAGCGATCTCGGCCGAGAGAAGCGCGTTCACGAATACCTCGTACTCTTCCTTGGTCATCGGACAGTTTAGGTAGGCTGCGTCGCCCTTATCGTATCGGGACTGGCGAAATACCTTGCTTCTGTCGATCGAGTCTGCCTCGATCGACGGCGCAATCGCGTCGAAAAAATGGAGGTTTCGCGCACCCGTAAGCTCGATTATGCTCTTACACAGCGCGGGTGAAGTGAGCGGACCTGTGGCGATAACACACGGTCTAAGGCGTGGAATTTCGGTGACCTCCTCCCGAATGACTTCTATCAAAGGTTGACGCTCGACTTCGGCGGTGACAAGCTCGGCGAATGCGTCACGATCTACACATAACGCGTCGCCACCCGGCACCGCTGACCGCGCCGCGCAATCGAGCACAACTGATCCCAAAAGCCGCATCTCTTCCTTAAGAAGCCCATGAGCTGTGGCAGGAGAATCGGATTTGAGCGAACTAGAGCAAACGAGCTCAGCGAGATTACCAGTTCGGTGCGCGGGAGTCATTACAATCGGCCGCATCTCAAAAAGCCGCACGCGGAGGCCTCTCCTTGCTGCTTGCATAGCAGCCTCGACCCCTGCAAGACCTCCCCCAACTACAATTACCTCTACGCTCATACGACGTATTATATCCGAACGGAGGATCACCCCAATAACGCCGCCTGCCAAGCGCTGTCAGAGGCAAGACGAACTATGCCCGCAAACGAAGCATTTCGGCTGCCAATGCGCCGGCGGCGGCGGCGGCGAGGAAGAACTCGGGATCTTCATCGAACCCGCGACCCATACTCGACAACTTGAAGCCCTTCTCCTGAAGCTCGATTATCCCGGGGCGGCCGTCCAGAATGCGCGTGAGGTGCTTGTAATGTATTGCGGAGTGAGCGATCTGCTCCTGGATTGACAGCAGTTTCATCTGGTCTATCATCGGCAGTGCCAGAGTACACTTGGTGAGTGCGACGCGGCTGAGCGCGGTGAGGGTGTGGTGACTCAGCCCTTGGTGACGAGGTCTAGGATCGGCAAAACTGATCCGAGCAATTGCGATCGCTGATCCTCCCAACACGTTGACGGCATTGATGACCTCGCCTTGTTCGAGTGAAGAAAACCCGAAAGTGGAGCCAGTTCCGACGTTACCCGGCCCAGGACAGACCACTACTGCATCTGCGCGCGCAACCTGTTTTGCCGCGATCAGACCGGTGTAGACGTTCACAGCTTCGATCTCACCACCGAAAGCTTGGCCGACTGTGATTGTTGAGTCGATGATACCCTTATTCCGCAGCTCTGTCGCGCTTCGACTGAACGCCAATGGAAGAGCTGCGGAGTCGGTCATAATAAAGGCGACACGCGCACGATGTTGAGTGGAGCGTTTGATTGCGGCGGCAGCCGGCGCAAGCTGACTGTGAAGCTGACCAACCACTACGGGCATACCGCCAAGTGACTCAAATTTCTCAATGGCCTGTCGCTCGGGGGAGTTTTCTTCCTCGACAGAAAGAACAGCATGTTGAACTGGTGTGTAACGGCACTTGATTACGTGTCCCTTACCTTCATCTTCGCGCTCTTCCGCCGACAGGTTGGCCATTACAAAATGGTAGCCTCCGGTTCCCAGACCCAGCTTGACGGCAGTGGTATTCAATATAACTTCGTCATCGACCCTTACTTGACCCACCAGGCTTGTATAAGCAATTGCGCGCGCCTGATCATCGCCGACATCGACAGTTAGCTCGACAGCGTCGCCGCGAACCAAATCAATCGATACGACTTTTCCTCGTGCGCGGGTTAACATGGATCCGAAAGTCGAAAGTCCAGGGCCCAGGATTTAAAGCACAAATCTCTGCGTAACAGTGTGTTTATCCACATGCGATCACTTTCCAGCAGCAACGGCAATGAGCGCAGCAACGAGGTCTGCTGCCTTGGCCAAGTCGTCAAGGCGGATGCTCTCAGCCGGAGTATGCGGATCTCGGTAGCCGACCCCGAGCAACACTGACGGTATCCCGACAGCGTTAAAAATGTTAGCGTCGCTACCGCCGCCACCGTCCTGCAGTTCCGGCTCGATTCCGATCCTATGAGCGGCTTCTACTGCAAGCTTGACAACCTCATCTTCTATGGTAAATCGGAAAGCAGAGTATTCCCGAATTGCCTGAAAGGTCGCCCTAGCTCCGATCTGGGATGCTTCTTGCTCGAACATCAGCCGCATATGCTCTACCTGCTCAACGAGCTTCTGTTCATTCCGACTGCGTGCCTCAGCCTTGACGATGCAACGGTCAGGCACGATGTTGCGAGCCTTTCCGCCCTCGATCACACCGACGTTGGCTGTAGTTTCGAAGTCGATTCGACCAAGTTTCATTTTCGAGATGGCATTCGAAGCTGCCACAATCGCGTTTACGCCCTTCTCCGGCTCTATACCAGCATGCGCGGCACGGCCTTCGATCTCGACGATTATTGTGTCGTGCGAAGGCGCGCTAACCACGATCCCTGCCACAGGTGCCCCGCTGTCGAGAACATAACCAAACTCGGCTTTGATTTTTGATCTGTCAAGCGATTTTGCACCCAACAGGCCAATTTCTTCGCCTACGTCAAACAACACCTGAATGTCTCCGTGGGGTGCACCGGTCGACAGAAAAGATCCGACTCCCTCGATCACCGCCGCGATGCCAGCCTTATTGTCTGCGCCAAGAATGGCTGAGCCGTCCGATCGAACAACACCATCTTCAATCCTGACATTTAGCCTGTCGGTCGGCTCTACCGTGTCCATGTGGCAACAGAGGAAAATAGCGCGGGAATTGGGCGCCGCTCCTTTCTTGAAGGCGATCACGTTTCCGGCATCCCCACCGATTTTAACCCCAGCGTTGTCTTCCTCCACAACAAAGCCCATCTCCGCTAGTTGGAGCTTTACATAATCTGCAATCTTACGCTCCTTCTTGGAAGGGCTGTTGATCGCTAGAAGATCAAGAAAGGTTTTTTTTATACGTTCCCTATCCACAATGTTTCCCAACTTTCGGCCTTTGGCTCTTGATTACCTCGTAATTGTAATCTTGGTGAGCCCTCTGGGTTTGTCCGGGTCGTTACCGCGCGCGACGGCCAGGTAATAGGCGAGGAGCTGTCCCGGTATTATATACACAAGCGGGCTAAGATCTTCACTAACCGATACATTGAGCCTGAAAGGCGTTGTGGCTAGCGATAGCACTTCTTCCTCGCTGCTTAGCACGACAGTTTCAGCATTGCGTTCGCGCAGTCGCTGGGCAATGTCCAGTACGTTTAGAAAAGCTTTGCCGGGCGGTGCGATCAAGAAGCAAGGTTCGGCCTCGTGAACGGCTGCGATTGGTCCATGCAAGAAGTCTGCGGCGGAGTAGGCTTTCATAGAACAGTAGCTTGTTTCGGCAAGCTTAAGGGCGGTTTCCATTGCAGTGGCATAGTTGAGTCCGCGAGAGATTACGTACCCGCTCCTCATATATCGGTAGCGCTCAGCTCGGTCGGCAACATAGTGTTCTATCTCGAATGCCGCTCGCATGGCTTCTGTGCACTTGATCAGTTCGTCAACGCAAGAGTCTGCCTCGGCCAGAAATGCACTTAGCAAGTATAGTGCTGCAAGAGTCGATGTATAGGTCTTGGTGGCGGCTACACTCTTCTCTTCGCCTGCATGGCAGCATATTGTGTGATGGGCTACCTTGGCTAATGTGGAGCCCGGGTCGTTGGTAATATCAACCGTCATCGCCCCGAATCGCTTGGATTGCTCAAGGTACTCGGTCACGTCGGCAGCTTGTCCCGACTGCGATATACCTATCACAAGTGCCTTATCCATCCTCAGCCTTGCAGAGTAGAGGGTGAAAACCGAAGGATCAGCCAGCGCAACGAGATAACCATTGTTGATTTCCAGCAGGTATTTCCCGTAAACGGCGGCGTTGTCGGACGTTCCACGCGCCGCCATCACGACAAACTGAATCTCCCTGCGTATGATTTCCCGGGCCAGCTCTGCAATGGCGGCGCGTTCTTTACGAACCAGGTTCAGGATCACATCCGGCTGCTGATGAATTTCATCGAGCATATAAGACATTTTTACTTCTCCGAGTACCGGTTACCGGTTTCACCAGTTGTTTTGGAATTTGGAACGTGCCTGCTCAAACTCTGTTCCTGCCAAAAGTATGTCTAGCGAGTGTAAAAAAGCAGGTGCTACCCTCGGAACTCCTCGACAACCTTGTCAAATTGCCTGGCAACTTCGAGTGTGATCGGGGAGTCTTTGGAAAGCTTTCCGATCTCGCAAATTGCTTCGGCAGGACCAAGCTTTCTAACAACCTCGCGGACTTTAGGCGCTGTGGGGTCCCCGGGTGCTTCGAAGTGTAGTGCAGCAGCTATCGCCTTACACAGGTTCGCGGGAAACACGTCGTATTCCAAAGCAAGTTTTGCTCCTCCGACCAGTCTATCCTCCGGACCGAGCTTGCGCAGCGGATCTCCCCCGACACGCGACACCTGATCTCCGAGCGCAACGTTGCCGAAACGCGAGATCAGATCGTCAATGTGTGCCTGATGCTCCTCCGGTTCGAAACCGTGCTTTTTTATCAAAGCTTCTCCGGTTTCAGCCAGCACCGCTCGGACGGCCGCGTTGATCTGCGGATCTTGCACGGCTTGGTAAACGAACTCGTAACCTTTGAGATAACCAAAGTATGCCGATGCAGCATGGCCTGCGTTGTGAGTGTAGAGCTTACGGTCCACATACGCCTGGAAGTTGTCCTTCGGCTCGACCCCGACGATCTCCGGCCACTCCCCCTTGATTCCGGCCTTCGACACGGGAAGATGCTTGTAAGGCTCTACGATTATCAAGAGTGGATCTTCGCGCTTCTGTTCTTCAGTCATGACCGGCACCATACGACCGACCACACTTTCTACGAAGCCAACTTTTTCGTCAAGATAGGTATGGTACTCCGCAGGCAGATACTTTTTGACCTCGCCGCTCAAGAACTCCGCCATATGTTGGAGATTTTCACAAATGATAATATTAATCGGGACTTCGACCCCAGCTTTGGCTCTGGCTTCAATCCCAGCCGCCAAGGTAGGTGCAACCCTAGGCAGCACGTTTACACCGACTGCTGTGCACATTATGTCGGCAGTCCTGATCTCCTCAGCAACCGCTGCTACATCGGTCCCGCTCACCGCACGTACGTTGGTAACAGTGATGGTTTCCGGATTCTCGGAAGCAATTCGTATGGGGTAGGACCTCCGTTCGTTCAGCAGTCTGACTAAATCGGGCACGATATCGACGAAGACAACCTCGAAACCCGACTCGCTGAACAGTTGGCCTGTAACCCCACGCCCTATATTGCC
>JAOAGX010000150.1 GCA_026415535.1 Armatimonadota bacterium
AGATGTGTATAAGAGACAGGTAACCCCGTTCTACTGGATAATGGCTCCGGCTTTTCGTCGCTCGCGTTACCTCACCACCGCCGATTTCTTCGAAGCACGCTTCGGCACGGGTTTAGGTACGCTCTATGCAATCTGGGGCACGATCATATTCGCGGTCAACATAGGCACGCTTCTGATCGGGACGGGCAAAATAGTGAGCGCGGTTAGCCTCAACACTATTTCGCCTACTTGGGGCATAGTGGGGATGACGATTGCGTTTTTGGTTTATGGCACGGCAGGCGGACTCTTGGCCACTGTTTTTACCGAGGCTGTGCAGGGCTTGTTGATAGTTGTGATGTCCCTTATGCTGGTTCCGTTCGGCTTGTCAAAGATCGGAGGGTTTGCCGGCTTGCACGCGTCGGTGGATCCATCGATGTTTCGGCTCACCGGGCTTGAGGAGCTCTCCATTTGGTGGATCCTGGCCGGCTTCATTATGAACCTAATCAACATAGTCGCCCAGCCTCACACTATGGAAGTTTGCTCGACTGGCAAGACCGAGTTCGAGGGACGTGTCGGGTTTACGTATGGTAACTTCGTCAAGCGATTCTGTGCACTCGGCTGGGCTCTCACGGGTGTGATTGTCGCTGCGATGGTGGCTAGGGGAATGATAGGCCCTGTGGCAAGGGAGGACGCGTTTGGCACGGCGATCCGGGTGTTGCTTCCTGCAGGATACGGGCTTGTGGGGTTGATGTTTGCTGCGATCTTGGCAGCCCAGATGTCCACCCTTAGCGCGTTTATGGTGGCTGCTTCGGCGCTGATTTCCCGTAACGTTTACAAGAAGCATGTCAATCCTGCCGCGGACGAGACACATATGTTGCGAATTGCGAGGTTCGCCGGGCTTGTCATAGTCTTGTTATGTGTCGTTTTCGCACTCGAAGTTGGCCACGTAGCAGATGCGCTGGTGTGGTTCTGGACGCTGGCTACTTTTACCGGACTCTTTATGTGGTCTGGTCTCCTATGGCGAAAGACAAATGCGACCGGTGCTTGGGTGTCGTTTGCGGTGATGTTTCTAATCTGGTTGTACGTTGGAGAGCCTGGACAATCAATCGCACAGTTCCAGGCGAAAAAGCGCTTCGTCTTGGCAAGCCCGTCAGCCGTGGCGCGCATAACTAAGGACGCGAAGCCTTTAGACAGACTCTTGCTCGAGATCTCAACGGTCAACAGCGGCAAACCCGAAACCAAACAGGTACTCGTGCAACTTTCTTCGAACCACCCGCAACTAGGAATCACGCTTGCTAAGCACACTAACGGTTCGATTGTTAGTACTATGGATGACGCCGGTGCGGCGAGTCAGGCCGGTCTGAAGTCGGGTGATGTGATTCTTCGTTGTGCTAAGCTCGGGACCGCAGGCGTCTTTGCCGACAAGAAAATGTTGCACTACCGACTACTTGCGTTCTTGCCCGCAGGAATAATTGCGCTTGTCATAGGCAGTCTGCTCGGCAGACCTCACCCGAAGGACAAGCTTGACAAGTTTTATGCTCTGATCAGGACGCCTGTCGGACGGGAGAAGGAGCTGATCGAGCAAGGTGTTGACGTAGTCTACGCCGGTGCAAGCGAGGGACATCCTTGGGAGCTCAAGCACCAGAGGGCCGTCAACGTGATCGGTTTTTTGGTTGCTCTTGTTTTCTCGGGGTTCTTCTTTTTTGCGCTTTGGGTTCTTTCAGGCGGCATATAGCTTCTTTACATCTGGAGGGACCGAATTGCCGAAACTTGTTCAGTGTGTTCCCAATTTTAGCGAGGGTCGCCGGAGAGATGTCATTGGCGCTATAGTCGATGCTATCAAGGCGGCTTCTGGAGTCAAGGTAATCGATTACTCGGCGGATTTCGACCACAACCGGTGTGTGGTTACGTTTCTAGGCTCGCCGGAAGAGGTTCGCGTATCGATGCTTGCTGGTGCGCGAAAAGCGGTTGAGCTGATCGATATGAACAAACACGAGGGTGTACACCCTCGTATAGGCGCAGTAGACGTGGTACCAGTCGTACCTGTATGCGGCGTGACGATGGAAGAGGTGGTCGAGTTGGGCCACGCGATTGGTAGAGACATCGCTCAGGAACTTGGCATACCTGTTTACTTTTACGAGAACTGCGCTCTTAGGGAACAGTGCGAGAACCTTGCGAACGTGAGAAAAGGCGGCTTCGAAGGGCTGAAGAAGTCAGGTCTTGTGGGAAACCGAGCCCCCGATCTGGGTCCTAATGAGATTCATCCGACTGCCGGAGCGGTCGTGGTTGGTGCACGAGGGCCGCTTATTGCCTACAACATAAACCTCGCTACTGGTGACATCTCCATCGCCCGGAGTATTGCCTCGAAAATTCGCAGGCTAAGGGAGTCTGGTGAGGCGATGGCTGGGGTTAAAGCCATCGGCCTCTATCTCGCGTCGAGGGGCATTGCACAGGTATCTTTCAACATCACCAGGCCGGATCTTACCGGGCTTTGGGAAGTGTATTCTTTTGTCGAGCGCGAAGCGAGGGAGATGGGCGTCGATATCCTTGAATCTGAGCTTGTTGGGGTGCTTCGCGAGGAGCAAGTAATCGACGCCTTTTGTGCCGCAATGAAATTCAAAGAGTTTTCTAGGGATAGAGTACTGGAGAACCGGATCATATCCTAGGTCCACGACCTTAGCACAACGGTTCCAGAAGAGCGATTCCCTTTTTGATATCCTCAATTTGCTGTGGGCCACTGATCTCTCGCTCGATCGTGAGAACGCCGGTATATCCGAACGACTTGAGTTTCGTGACGAACAGCGGAAAGTTGACTCTGCCTTCTCCAAGTGGCTTCTCAACGCCGAGATCACTGGGCTTGGTCGGATACTCACCGTCCTTAGCGTGCACGCCTTTGACGTATGGGCCGAGTATGTCAAGTGCGTCGACCGGGTTTGCTTTGCCGTACATTAATAGGTTTGCCGGGTCAAAGTTCACACCTAGGTTGTTAGTGCCTACGTCCGTAATAGCGCGCAGGAGGGTGATGGGGGTCTCCTGTCCCGTTTCGAAGCAGAACCAGAGCCCGAGTTCCTTCGCTCGCTTCGCGATCTTGGCTAGGGCCTCGACTGTGCCGGCGTAAAGCGGGTCGTTCGGATTTTCGGGAATGAATCCTGCGTGAGTGGTAACTGAAGGCACGCCTAATTTTGCCGCGAATTCCACACCCTCGAGCAGGGCTCTGACGCGCATCTCGCGTGTTTCAGGTGGCACCAGGCCAATAGTTTGAGGCCCCTCGGTGAAGTTCCAGCAAGCAGTACCTGGCCATCCAGCCCAGAGCGAGGTGATTTCGATCCCAAACTCCTTGGTCGCGCTCTTCAGCGTTGCCAGACTGTCGTCCGAGTAGTATTCGGGTGACCAACACGCAAGTTGGCAGTTGTCGAGTCCGAAGTCGCGGACTTTTCTGATTTCCTCTTTAACATCACCGCCGAGCGAGGTCATCACGCCTATTTTGAGTTTTTCGGACATTCTCTCCTCCAACAATTTGATGTGAAACTGCTAGCCTTCGGCGTTTTGGTTGCCAGCTATCAGTTTCGAGTCGTTAAGCCTATACTCCTCCACTGAGTCCGGGGCAAGTCCGGATCGCGGAGTATTCCGAATGGTGCTGATCATCGTCCTGATTGCTGTGAGGCTTGTTATGCCGATTCGCCAATCTAGACCGTCTAACCGGTTTTCAGTGCTAGTGGCCATTTTGATCACTATGAAACTCGTCATTCCGAGTCCAAAAAACTTGTCGTTCTGAATCCCATAAAACTCGTCATCCCGAATCTAAAAAACTTGTTGTCCTGAATCCAAAACAATCGTCATCCCGAATCCAGAAAACTCGTCATCCTGAGCGAAGCGAAGGATCTCAACGCAACATCTTCGTTGAATGATGTGGTGCAACGAACGGAAAGTCGCGGCGACTAAATGTCTCTGCTGGATAATCCACAGCCTTGCATTGCAGCGCCTTAGTGCCGCTTTATGGTCTTACTAGGTAAAATGCCCGATTCATCCGGTAAGAACCTGCACTTTTGCAAACCCCAACTCATTTCCAGCGTCTTGGCAATGATGTTTCGGGCTTGTATAGTATATGCGGTTGATCAGCGCCTCAACCCAGCGCTTAACAGCTGATTTATCTAGGGTTGCGAGAAGAGGGCGGATATGCTTCGAGCTTTCTGGACTTGGTTACCCTTCGCAAGCGGGACGTATCGCGCATTCGACGAGCCGTTTGCCTATGCGCACAATCGCTGGTTTTTCGACAAGAGTATTTGGCAGAGGATGTTCAGGACGATGAACTCTTGCGGTTTCAACGCGGTTGTGTTTGCGAACACACATCCGTTTCCGTTTATGGTCGATCTGCCTGCTTACCCGGATGCGCGCGTGATAAGCGAGGAGGATCTGCGTGGATACCAGCAGATGTGCCACTGGATATTTGAAACCGCTATCGAATACGATATGGCGCCGTTTCTGTTGTTCTTCTCGATCTATTTTCCCGTGCCGATGCTGGAATCGCGCGGCATTGATCCTGCTGAGGCCTCAAAGCCGACCGACCTTGCTTTCGAATACACCCATTATTGTGTTCGAGAGCTTCTTGCCACATATCCCGAGCTTGCTGGGGTGTTCGCAGATGCAAGCGAAGCAGTCTATCAACCGACCGATCTTCCGGGTTATTCGTCTCGGACGCGGTTCCTTCAACAAGCGGTGGTCGACTCAGTTGACGCTGTCCGCCCCGACGCCGCTCTTTATCTTCGAGGTTGGTGCGGCAGTGCCAAGGACTTCGTATCGGGAATTAAGCGGCGAGCTGGAAGACCGTTGGTTTTCTCGGTGAAGTATACATACGAGCACCTGGTTGATCCAAACCCAGACCCAGTATTTCGCGAGTGGGTCGAGTTTGCAGGCGCGCCAAACGTTGCTGCCGAACTTTGGATATCCAACTTCGAGCCCTGGACGAGCTTTTCGTACGATACAGCCGAGGGAATACTTGATAACCTTAAAGACCTCGGCTGCGTTGGGTTTTCGATCCATCCGCTGTCGCTATACGAGTGGCCGCGCACATCCGATACCGGGTTCCGATACCAGTTTCAGCGCGATCTGGTGTGGTACAGCGTTTGGGGAGGTGCTGGGTTTGATCGTTTGCTTAATCAGGGCCAGCCCAAGTGGTTGCTGAGGAACCAAAAGCTCATCCACGGTTTCCAGGCAGCCTCGCGAATTATGGAGCTGTTGGCTTTATATTTCGCCGGAGACAAGCAGAACCAGTGGCACCCTCAGTTTTGTTCTATTCGTGACTACGACGGCGCGCCGCCGCATCTTTTCTCGATCGAAGACATGCTTCACCTCGACGACCAGCCTGTTTTTAATGGTAGAGATTGGTGGCATGAGATAACTGGTGACAAGGTGGTTCACCTGGCCGAGTATGTAGAGTCCGGTACCCCCGGCGATGCTTACGGTCCGGAGGAACTTATCGAGGAGCTTACGGACCTTGCTGAGCAAGCGGTTTCAGCGGGGGAAACTGGTATGAGAAGCGCTTCCGGCGAGAAGGAGCTGCCGTCGTTTGCACGAGATGCGTTTTGTATGGGAAGGCTTGGCGAGTTCTACGTTGAGCGACTGAGAGCGGCACTTGCACACGCGCGAGGTGAGGACGCCGAAGCCCTGGAACATATGTCCCGCGCGCTCGGTCTCTATCGAGATATTCGCAGTGTTGATCGGTTCCACCGTGCCCCATTCAGAGTCATAACCGGCCGTTGTGCCCTAATATGTGACTGGATCGACGTGATCCACGCTTTAGAGTCGGAGTATGAGGACGCATCCAAGGGCGAGTTTAAACTCGGAATCAACTACCCGATAGGAGCACTCGAAGGCGTGCCCTGATTGTAAACATTATGTCCATGCGCGG
>JAOAGX010000151.1 GCA_026415535.1 Armatimonadota bacterium
GCCTATAAGAAGTCCTATAACGAGAACTGTTCGCAGTTGTGTTTGATGTTCCAGGAGGGCAGTAATTAGGTAAAGGATAGCTGCGCTGATCAGAAATGCGTGAAGCGATTCGTTGGATATGAACGCTGACATATATATGTTCATCGGAATCAAGCCTGTAGATAACACCGTAAGTGTCACTAGTTTGGGGTCGTCGTTAAACAACCTTCGCGACGCAAAATAAGAAATCCATACGTTTCCGAGGCCGGATACAAACGGAATCGTTTTCAATCCCAAGACCGCAGCGTTGGTGCCAAATAGGCTTCCGAAAAATGTGAATATGAGAGCGGAAAGACAATAAAATAAAGGCGGGTGATACATTGACCACCCTTCATTTGCCATAGGTATTGAGTGGTTGGTTAGAATGAAATCGATGTAGCGTAGGTGTTCAGGAGCATCAAAACCGGCGTCAATAGGAATCTGCTTAAATTTAGTTATGAATATCAATATCCAAAATGCGGTTGTACAAATTATTGCAATTTTTGGTAATTTACTTCTTTTATCACTTGACCGGAAATATCGCCTTAAGAGTGATAGCGCAGCTGCGGTGCAAACGAACAAAACGAGCACTACTGGCCATTCATCTTCTAGTACTTGCAGAGAGGAATATCTTTTCGAATCAGGGTGCGTAATAATGTCGGTTGCTCTTACTGCGTCAGAAGTCTTACCTTCGAACTCTACCTTCCACTCGTCATTAGTTGTTACTTCTCTGTTCAATCCCCTTGTGTAGGCATAAAGCAAACCTGGGCCCCATGGATTTTGTACGTGTATTTCGATGCTGTTAAGCCCGTGCTTTAGATAATTGGCGATGTCAAATGTAAAAAGTTTTTTCCAGTCGGATTGATTATTATTCCGGCCGACAAAGTGGTTGTTCACAAATAGCCGAAAAGTTCTTAATGCCTTGATGTGCAGAGCTACAGGTCCATTTGCTTGCAAAGCAAAGGTTGTCTTGTAAACGTATGCTGGTGGGTTCTTAAGGCTGGATCCTATTGCTTGGGCTTGAGGTTCACATTCGTACATGATCCAGTGTACGTCACTATGGGATATGAATGGGACATTAGGCGAGGAAAAATACCTAACAGCAAGCAGAGCTAGTACAAAGGTGGATAAGCAAACAATTATAATGTTGATTCGTTTCATAGGTTTGCTGGGTGTATCATCAATTAGCTCAACAGAAGAGCTCTAAGGAGACTTAAGGCGTTCCGAGTTCACCATTGTTTGAGCATGAGCAAGCGAATCGTGCATCGGATGTTTGAGCTTTGGAATAGGCCAGTAGGTTGTGTGTATTTTATGCAGGTAAGCCTCGCTTGTCAACGTACTAACGCCCTTCTTTCGCCGAGGGCGTATTTGCGGTAGAATCACGCACGGAGGGATCAGTTTGGTAGACACGAAGATCGTCTTCTATGAAGTTGAGGATTGGGTCCGAAGTTACTTAAAAGAACATGGATTTGAAGACGACAAAGTTGTACTGATTGCGGAGCCGCTTCGTGAAGATAACGCTTACGAAGCTGCCGAGGCCGAGGTAGTTTCAGTTTTCGTCTACTCCTTTGTCGATAAGCGAGTGCTGGATAAGCTTTCAGCAGTTCGTTTGATTGCTACTCGGTCAACCGGATATGATCACATAGACCTCAAGGAGTGTAAGCGCAGAGGGATTACGGTATCCAATGTGCCTCGCTATGGTGAAAACACGGTGGCTGAGCATGCATTTGCACTGATACTTGCGCTATCACGCAAGCTCAAGCCGGCGGTTTTCAAGATCAACCAGCTCAAGTTCGATTTGGAAGGTCTGAGAGGATTTGATCTCAAAGACAAAACCCTAGGAGTTATTGGCGCGGGCGCGATAGGGTTACACAGTATAAGGATTGGTCGCGGCTTCGGAATGCGGGTGCTGGCTTTTGACAAATACCCTCAGCCAATACTAGCGGAGGTGCTCGGCTTTGAATACGCTCCTCTTGAGCGGGTTCTTGGAGAAAGCGACGTGATTACTCTGCACGTGCCCCTCGTTAAAGACACATACCATCTTATCAATATGGACACGATCCACCAAATCAAGCGCGGAGCGATTCTGGTAAACACTTCGCGAGGTGCGGTGGTTCAGACGGAGGCGCTAGTTGTTGCACTTGATGTTGGGATACTGTCCGGCGCGGGTTTAGACGTACTTGAGGGGGAGGAGTCAATCAAGGAAGAGGCTCAGCTTCTATCCGATACGCTACCAGTCGAAAAACTGAGGGCGATTGTTCGCAGCTACGCCCTGCTGCATAGGGACAATGTAATCATTACTCCTCACGTTGCTTTTTACAGCGCCGAGGCCGAACGCAGGATTATCGACACCACTATTGACAATATAAACTCTTTTCTCGAAGGCAGCCCACGCAACATTGTCAAACCCGCATAAACTTCTCCAAAGAGTCATGCAGGTCTAGCTCACGGCGTAGATATTCTTCGTAGCGTTGCGGTGATGATGCAAGATCGGCATCAACCGTTCGAGGTCGGCTGACTGTTCCGCACACTGGGCAGTAGTATAAACGATCTTTAGGAATGTCTGAGGCGATTCTTGCGAATTCCCTACATCTAGGGTTCTCGCAGCACACTACGCTGACAAATGTGACCAGCATGGCTGACCAACTCCCCAAACTACTACTTTCCTTGCTGAGCAAACTACTAGGACTGTGCTATTTGCCGGTTTTTCGGATAGGCGGTGTAAAAAGCGTTCAAATGGGCTGAAGCGGCTTCGGTTTTGGATTTCGGATTGGCTTGAGGCATCAAAGGCTGGCCTGTCCGGTGGCGTGGTATGGACGAATTGGTATCAACACGTTATGCGTCAGTGCGAGGCGCTGGCTGCGGCGATTGCATCTGGGAGCTTGAGGGTACCAGAGTACAGAGCGGTTACCACCACAACCGCCTCGACTCCAAGCGGTTCAAGCTCCTTGAGAGCTTTGATGTCGTCGATACTACGTACACCTCCGCTGGCGATTATGGGCACATCAATCGATTCAGCTATGCGACGAACCGCAGCGATGTTTACTCCACCGTGAAGCCCCTTACGTGCTACATCGGTAAACACAATTCGTCGCGCTCCCAAATCGATCATTCGCTTGGCGAAATCTTCTGCGCGCTCGTCGGTTCTGGCCTGCCAGTCGCGCACGGCAACGTAACCGTTGAGGCTGGCAATGCTCAGAATGGTGCGTTCGCCGACGGCGCCGAATATCTCGCGGGCAAGCTGAGCTTCGAGTGCGGCAGTCGTTCCGACAACTATCCGATCGACTCCAGCGTTCAACACTTGAAGCGCGTGGTCCAGAGTTCGGATTCCTCCTCCGCAATCGACGGGAATACCGGCTTGCTCGATTATTGCTCTAACAGCTCTTAAATTTTGTGGCGAGCCCATCCGGGCGCCGTCCCGGTCGGCCAGGTAAAGTCGGCGCGCACCTTGACTTGCCCACGTCTGTGCAACCTCCACTGGGTCGTGGGAAAAGGAGGTCACGTCGGCAAAAGACATGTGCACCGGACAAACCGACTTGCCGTCGATCAGGTCAATGCCTGGGATAACATCCATCCTGTTGCCTTTCGTGGATCACAGCGCTGCAGCTATTGCCTCGGCCAGTGTGAGATCGCCTGTGTACAAAACCTTTCCAAGTATTGCGCCCTCGATACCCATAGGCTCTAGTTCTTTTAACGCCCTGATGTCTTCGACGCTGGATACACCACCCGAAGCAATCACAGGTATATTGACAGCCTCAGCCATTCGACGGATCGCCGAAATGTTTGTTCCAAGAAGCATTCCGTCACGGGAGATGTCGGTGTATATAATCCTTCGGGCTCCTAAATGCTGCATCCGGAGCGCGAAATCTATGGCGTCTTCAGCAGTGGTTTCTTCCCAACCTTTTATTGCTACTCGGCCGTCACGGGCGTCTACGCCCAGAACAGCCCGTTCGCCAAGTGCTTCAAAAATGGTTTCGGCTATTATAGGGTCCAACACCGCGGATGTTCCAATGATTACACGGTCTACGCCGATTTTAAGCATGGTTTGTGCGGTCTCGATTGTTCTGATTCCGCCGCCGAGCTGGATCGGTACATTGACAGCCGCTGCGATTTTTGATACTAAATCTATTTCCTGTGGCGAGCCTGATTTGGAACCTTTTAGATCGACGATGTGGAGACGGCGGGCTCCTTGGTCGGCCCAACGCTTGGCCATATCGACCGGATCGTCTGAAAAAACTGTAACCTGGTCGAATCTGCCCTGCAGAAGACGAACACACTTACCGTCCATTATATCGATAGCCGGTATGATCTCCACGTATTAAGTATAACACGAGACGATTCCAACCTGTGCTTTACACATGTCGATCAATCCGATACAATAACGTAGGACAATCGAAGACGGCATATGGGGAGGAGTAGGCGGACGACGCCAACAGAGAGGAAGCGGTTGGTGAGAAGCTTTCGGAGAGTCGCCGTGCGAACGTCGCCCTTCGGCCGCAGGAAGAAAAGTTGCACGCGATGATGGTTATTTCACCTCTGCGTCGGCTGAGTAGAACCTGCCGGGTAAGCCCGTTATAGCTAAACGAGCTCCGGGTCGAAAGATTTCGGGTCGGGGGAATCAAGGTGGTACCACGAAGTGGCATTGGGCCCCTGTCGTCCTTGTGAAAGGTAGGCAGGGGCTTCGGTATTAAGCGGGGTTATGGAGCTGGAGCGAATCAGCTACGACGAAGCAAGAACGTGGTTCTGGATGAGAACCTGGCTATGGTTTGTGGTGTGCGCAGTGTTTTCGGTCGTATTGTTCTTCGAGTATAGTGGAGGGATGCTTAAGACATTAGAGGCCAGGTTCTGGGTGTCTGCAATTGCTGGCATTTCGACGGCGCTGATGGGTTTGAGCGCTGCAGCTATATCTCGACAATTTGCATGGATGCGAATAGGCTGGCGCTTGGGTTTTGTGCTAAACGGACCGGTGTGCGCACTAATCTCTGGGCTGATGGCTGTTCTCGCCGGCAATGTAATCCTGAGCTTCATGCAAAACGATCCAACTCGTGCGCCATCGGCAACAATGTTACAGGTTGTTTATTCGCTGTTACAATTTGGGGCTGTCGAAGCGGCGCTCTGGGGCTTCATATTCGGAAGCTGGTTTGCAATGAGACGCGATAAGTACTTTGTGGAGCCGATTTGATCCGCTTCGTATTCCTGAATTAGGAGTCGAGCAATGTCTGATACAAAATCGCTGCCTACTGTTTACGATCCGACCGGTGTCGAGAAGAAGTGGTATTCATTTTGGACTGAAAAACACTATTTTCACGCCGAGGTCGATTATTCTCGTCCGCGCTATTGTATTACAATCCCGCCGCCTAACGTGACTGGGTCGCTTCACATCGGCCATGCGTTGTGCTATACGATTCAGGACGTGTTGACACGTTGGAAGCGAATGCAGGGATTCAACACACTCTGTCTGCCTGGGACGGACCATGCGGGGATTGCGACTCAGAACAAGGTCGAACAGCAGCTTGCTGAGGAGGGACTTACCCGGCACGACCTTGGCCGTGAGGAGTTTCTGAAGCGCGTTTGGGCTTGGCGCGAAAAATATGGCGGAGAGATCCTAAATCAGTTCAAAAGGATGGGTTTCTCCTTCGATTGGGAACGCGAACGATTCACGATGGACCCAGGCTATGTGGACGCGGTGCTGGAGTCGTTCGTTCGACTATTCAACAAGGGCTACATATACCGCGGCACGCGAGTGATCAATTGGTGTCCTCGTTGCCACACAGCCATTTCAGATATAGAGGTCGAATACGTCGAGCAGCACAGCCATCTTTGGTATATTCGTTATCCTTATGAGGAT
>JAOAGX010000014.1 GCA_026415535.1 Armatimonadota bacterium
TTTGACTTCTGAGGTTCGGTGGGACAGGTCGATAACCCCGAACAGGACTGACAGAACCGGTAAAAAGGTACTTACAAGCCCTGGGTGCAATACCCCCGTTCGCTAGGTCCGTTGGTAACAGAAGCGCAAATTAAATTCTCAGAAGGGGGTAACGCACGTGGCCCAGGACAAGGAACTGACCTGCAAGGATTGCGGCCAGAGCTTTACTTTTACGGCCGGTGAGCAGGACTTCTTCCAATCTCGCGGTTTTAGCGAGCCGATTCGCTGCAAGTCCTGCCGTGACATCCGCAAGTCGCAAAAGAATGAGCGCGGCTACGCCGGCGATCGGAAAAACCGCTGGTAAAAGTCGACAATAAGACCGTTCCACAACAAGGGCGGGACATAGTCCCGCCCTTTCTAGAGTACCCCTTAACAACACTCCGAGAGACTATAGAGATTAGTGTATTGCCATAAAGTGACAAACCCAGCGTCCTAGGCAATTGCAATTTTACGTCCCCCAATCGTGTCGAAAAACAAACGGAAGCGCAAGCCAGCTCAAAAATCTCTACAATCCGTTGGGAACGGCAGTTGCTGAATTGCCAGCGTGGTGGTATGATTCATTCGCGCCCTCAAGCGCCGATTCCCCTAAAAAACGGAAAGGACATAACTTGAGCAATATCGAGATCATAGCTGAGGAGATAAGGAACATTCTTGACGAGACAAACCAAGTTAGGGAGGATGCACTGCGTCTCTCGCGCGAGGTAGTGCGGCTATCGGCAAACTCCATACGAGCAAGTCATAGGGAAGACTACGAAGAAGCCTGCGTTCTGAAATCGGAAGCCCGGGCTAAAGTCGAGGAGACAAGAGAACTTCTTAGGAACAAGCCAGAAGTCTATTTTACCGGCTACGTCCAGGATGCTCAGAAGGAGTACGCCGAGGCCGAATTGACCTATGCAATCATACGCGAGCTTCCTCTACCGCGACACAACGAGTTACTTGTAGAACCAGCAGCCTACCTCAACGGACTGGCAGAAGCCATCGGAGAAAGTAGAAGACACGTTCTCGACGTGCTGCGATACGGCAACCTCGAACGCGCTGAGCGGATACTCAATATTATGGACGAAGTGTATTACGCACTGATCACATTTGACTATCCCGATGCGGTCACCCAAGGACTACGTAGGCAGACTGATATGGTGCGCGGGGTCCTGGAACGCACTCGGAGTGACATAACACTGCTTTGTCAACAGCGCAAGCTTGAAAACGCTCTTGAGGCAGCTATGGAGCAGTTCTCAGATGGATCGAACACTCGAGATACTCAGGGAGGTAACTAGGGGAAGCTGCTACGAAGGAAGGCTTTATCTGGTCGGCGGCGTATTACGCGACAGGTTACTAGAATCCTCGGCAACCGATGAGGCTCCTGAGCCGAACAACGCCGGTAAAACACCCATTCCCGATCCTTCCTTGGTAAAAATGGAGGAAGAAGATATCGATATTGTACTCGAGGGCGACGCTTGCAAGTTTGCACAATTCCTTTTCGAAAATGACATCGCCGAACGTCCCCCTGTCACCTATCCACGATTCGGCACTGCAATGATCACAATATCGGGACGGCAGGTCGAGCTGGTCGGCGCGCGTAAGGAATCCTACGAACACCACAGCCGAAAACCCAAAACCGAACCCGGCACTTTGCTCGACGACGTGCTCAGACGCGACTTTACTATCAACACCCTTCTCCAAAACCTGCATACTGGCGAAGTAAAAGACCTAACCGGTATGGCGTTGCGCGATCTCCAAGATAGAATCATTCGGACCCCGAAAGATCCTCGCGTCACATTCGAGGACGACCCGCTGCGTATGCTTCGGGCTGTAAGATTTGCCGCGAGACTTGGATTTAACATCCACCCTGACACATACGCTGCAATCTGCGAGATGGCTCACCGCCTTGAAATCGTCAGCGCCGAGAGAATACGGGATGAGTTCATCAAAATACTTATGTGCGAGAATGCCACGTGGGGACTCGAAACGCTGCGCGAGACAGGCTTGTTGGAACAGTTTGCTCCCGAACTGGCCGCTATGCACGGTGTCACACAGAACATCTACCACATCTACGATGTATGGACCCATACCCTGAAGACACTTGAATCGATCAGAGTTGAAGAGGGTATTATCTTAAGGCTTAGCGCCCTGTTGCACGACGTTGGAAAGGTAGAGACTCGGACCGTCGATGAAGATGGATCGATACATTTTTACCGCCACCAAACAGTGGGCGCAAGGATAGCACGTAGGCTGATGCAAAGACTACGGTTTTCAGTAGCCCAAATCGAACGTGTAGCATTTCTCATCTCAATGCATCTGCGAGTTGGGGAATATGACAAACAGTGGACAGATGCGGCGGTGCGACGGTTGATACGCGATGCCGGAGATCATTTGGAAGATGCAATCCGTCTAACCGAGGCCGACAAGGCTGCTGCAAACCCAAACATGCCTTCAGTGGACATCGCAGCCTTGCGAGAGCACATCGGGAAAGTTAAAAAAGAGATAGAGGGCAAGCGGCTCACGAGCCCTCTTTCTGGACGCGAGATAATGGAGGCGCTAGGACTAGAGCCTGGACCGCAAATAGGAAAAATCAAGGCTTTCTTGGAGGGAGAGGTAATTGAGGGTCGTTTGGCGCCAGGCGACAAGACCAGAGCAAGGGAAATGTTGGTGCAAAGATACGGCTCAAAAGGTTAGGGCAATTGACAGGTGGCAAACCCGGTGGTATACTCCAGCTAGCAGTATACCCCAAAAAAACTGGCCGGGAAGGCTGTTTGATCCGAGTCGAGATACCCCACAAGCAAAGGATTGCCTGCGTATTGGAGCCGATGTGTTCCCTTAGCCCGCACTGATTACCAGAGGCGATGAGGCGAGGCAAGGGAGGTGAGCCAGGATTGCTGATCGAACAGGGTCTAAAGCAAACACTTACACAGAAAATCGACCCAAAGCTGATTATGGCCAGCAATATACTGCAGCTCACGTCCCTAGAACTGCAGCAAGCCATAGAACAGGAATTAGCTGAAAACCCAGCACTCGAAATCCCTGAAGATGACCCCTGCCAAAACTGTGATCAGCCTCGCACCTTGTGTATAGATTGCCCATTCCGTAAACAAACTGTTACCGCCGATGATGTCGACATCTCGGTATATGAACTCGAACAACCTTTTGACTTCGCCTCTGACGATGAAGAAGAATTCGACTTCATAGCCAACATTAGCAGCGAGATCACACTGCGAGACCACCTCGTCTCGCAGATGCGAGCTGCAGTACCGTCCGAGCAATGGGTGATCGGCGAATACATCATTTCCAACATCAATGACTCCGGATACCTGGAAGGTTCTGTAGAAGAATTTGCTCTAGAGCTGAACAAGTCACCCGAAGAAGTTGAGTCGGTTCTCAAAGTTATACAGACATTTGACCCACCAGGCATCGGTGCTCGCAATCTTCAGGAATGCTTGAGAATCCAATTGGAACGACTGGAAGAAGACGATCGAGGCAACTCCGTCGCGCTAGCAATCGTGTCGAACTATTGGCAAGAAATGATCTCTGGAAAAGTTGGTCGGATAGCACGGCGGCTGAAGGTAAGCATTGACGACGTGAATGAGGCAATCGGGTTCATCAAAAAACAGTTGAACCCATACCCCGGAAACGGGTTCATACCACCATTCCAAAACGAGTCCGACAGGCACGGAGTAAGCGTCAGACCGGATGTGATCGTGAGAAGAACTGCGGCAGGCTACGAAATCGAGGTCACCGGCCACGAGCACTATTTCCTAAACATTAATGCTCGGTACCGCTCAATGTACGAAGAACTAAAAAACGGCAAGAGTAACAAATACAGCAAACAGGAAAGGCAACACATTGTCGAATTCGTTGAAAGGGCCGATTTGTTTATCCGTTATATAAACGAGCGTCGAAAAACCCTGCGGCAGATTACCAAGGCAATAGTAGAATACCAACAGGGCTACCTTGAAACCGGATCAAGAGCATTCTTGAGACCGCTTACACGCACCAAACTGGCTCGTGCGCTAAAAATTCACGAATCCACGGTCAGCCGTGCAACCGCTAACAAATATGTTCAGTTGCCGAGTGAAGAGGTTGTTCCCTTCGACTTTTTCTTCGACGGATCGGTCTCGATCAAAGATATGATCGTAGAACTTATCGCTTCAGAAGACCCTTCCAACCCGCTCAGTGATCAGCAGATAGCAAACATTTTGCAGGAGCGGGGATACAACGTTGCGCGCAGAACAGTGGTTAAGTACCGGGAAGCGGAAAAGATTCTTTCGTCACGTCAGCGCAAGGCTTAATCCTTCCGAAACCGCTGCTTGATTAGCCCCGTCCAATACTTTATAATCTCTGCCGCAGGAGAATGCGACTATGAGAACATTTGCCGCCATCATCATTCTCACGTGCATCGGGGAATGCGCCACTTTTGCCTCGGATCCGCCTAAACTCAACATAGAAGCCCGCAACACCTCGATAAAAGATGTAGTTGATGAACTGAGCCGGCAATCTGGAGTAGCAATAGTAGTCGATCCAAAGGTGCAAGCTACGGTTTCACTTAGCCTGAAGAACTCCGAACTGACCCAGGCCCTCGATGCCTTGGCTAAACTCAACAAGCTAATCTGGAAAAAGCTACAGATCGCAAAACCCGCCGATGAAACCGTCAAGTTGGACGATATTAAGTCGGCAATTGCAACATTGGCATCGATTCCAGTAATTGGCTTGGTCGTCGAAAACCCCGAAGCAAAAGCAACAAGCATTTTCGCCCAGAATCTGCCCTCCAGCCCAGATACCTCAAACATCAAGCTGCCAGATAACTATGGATGGACAACCGTATACGTGATTCTGGCATCTGAGCCGAAAGATACTAAGACTGTGGCCAACACAACAGCTTTGATCGGTGATCCGAAGGAACGTACTCTGCAAATTGCAAGCTTGAATCCCGAAGCGCGTCGACAAACATTCGCCGCGGAAATCGCTGCTCAGATGAGCCTTGCTCCTGAAGTAAGAAGGCAGATTCTTGCAGATCGTTTGCTGGCCATTTTCGGCCTAGACGCCGAGTACCGCAATCAGTACAGAGAAGATATGCGTGAAGCGTTTCGTCTGGCGCGCGATGAAAACCCAGAAATTGATTTTGGACGCAGGGGAAGCGATCGCCGAGGACGCGCCGAACGAGATGCCAATTCTGACTGATCTTCCGATCATTCGCAGCGTACTACAGGCCAAAGATACAATAATCGCTACGCAAGACACCTAGGACCTTTGATATGTAAGGAGATGCCTTATGGAGTTTCGTGCAGTTCACGGCTCGCTAGTAGAACAGCCGTGCGATGTTTTGGTAGTTAATTTATTTGAAGGCGTAACTGAACCCGGAGGAGCAACGGGAGCGGTCGATAAAGCTCTCGACGGACTGATTTCGCTAACGATCCGTGAAGAAGAATTCGAGGGTCGTTTGGGACAGACTCTTGTAATTAGAACTAGGGATCAGATACCTGCATCAAAGGTCCTCGTAGTTGGTCTAGGTAAGCAAGATGAATTCGGCACAACCGAAATCATGCGTGCGTCGGGCGCAGCGGCCCGTAAGTGCATAGATCTACGAGCGCACAAAGTCACCAGCGTACTCCACGGGGCAGGCGTTGCGGGAATTCATCCGCGTGAGTCAGCCCGAGCAGTTGCACTAGGTACTATATTAGGAACATATCAGCACACGCGCCTCAAGACGGAAAACATTAAACCAAACATGATAGACACATTCGAGATTGTTGAACTTTCTGCCGAAAAGCTAGACCATATTACACAAGGGATTCGCCGTGCCGAAATCGTAGGCAACGCGGTGACCTTTGCCCGCGACTTAGTAAACGAGCCCTCGAATGTCGTCACACCTTCTTATCTGTCATCGGTTGCCGAGGAAATAGCAAGGGAAAACAGCTTGGAATGCCGTGTGCTCGACCGGCAAGGAATTGAAGAAGCCGGAATGGAACTTCTTGCAGCGGTCGCGCGGGGAAGTGCACAAGAACCTAGATTCGTAGAATTGAAATACAAAACGTCTGATAACCTCAAGACCATCGCTCTTATTGGCAAGGGCATTACGTTCGACTCCGGCGGATACTCGCTAAAATCTCAAGATCAAATGTACGGAATGAAGGACGACATGGCCGGAGCTGCCGCCGTATTGGCTGCAATGCGAGCTCTAGCACAAATAAAACCGAGTGTAAATGTTATTGCACTTGTCCCCGCGACTGAAAACGCAATTGGCGGAGGAGCTATTCACCCAGGTGATGTGTTCACTTCGCTTTCTGGAAAAACAGTTGAGGTAGTCAATACCGACGCCGAAGGTCGCCTTATATTGGCCGACGCTGTTGCCTATGCCGTGAAATCTGGTTCAGATGAAATAATCGACGTCGCTACTCTAACTGGCGCTTGCGTCACTGCGTTGGGAGTGGAAATATCAGGCATACTAGGCAACGATCAAGTATTAGTCGATAAGCTGATAAAAGCGGGGGAATCTTGCGGCGAGAAACTGTGGCAGTTGCCTCTACATCGCAACTACCGCAAGATGCTTGATAGCGATATCGCCGATCTAAAGAATGTTGCGGGTCGCGAGGCAGGAGCTATTATAGGAGCGCTGTTCATAGAAAGCTTCACCAACAATACGCCTTGGGCGCATATCGATTTAAGCTCGGCAACCATCGACAAGGACAACGAGCTGGCCAGGAAGGGCGCAACAGGCATCCCAACAGGCACTCTGATCGAGTATATAGCTAGCGAAGTTGAAAAAGGAAGGGAGTGAACTGGGACTACGATCGTGCAATCAGTCTCCAAAATCGAGTCGGCTAAGAATATTTACACAATCAGCCTGCAACTACCAAGACAATCCGCATACCTGACACCAGATAAACTTCGATGATGCATCGACCCTTTCTTGGCAGGAGAATCTTTGACTAGCCGAGTCAGCTTGATCGGTGCGCAGACGGCAGGAACAAACTGCTCACACAGAGAATCAGTAATTGACCTATTAACCTCTCGGAAGAGTTCGTGCTCAGAGTATCAAACCTCGTTAAGTACTACAAGCGAACACTCGCCGTGGATGGCGTATCGTTCGAGGTCGCAAACGGCGAGATCGTCGGACTCCTTGGCCCCAATGGCGCAGGAAAAACTACAACCCTGCGATGCATAACCGGTATAGTTCAGCCAACCGACGGCGTCATCGAAATAGACGGGATCAATCTGGCCGAACGCGAGGAAGAAGCCAAGCGCCGGCTGGCATTTGTCCCTGAAGTCCCCACTCCTTACGAGATGCTAACGGTCCTTGAACACCTTCGCTTTATCGCAATGGCCTACCAGACTATGACCAGATTCGAGGAGCGCGCGGAGGCACTGCTGCGACGATTTGAACTGTTCGACAAGCGTAATGACCTCGTCCTGAGTTTGTCAAAGGGTATGAAACAGAAATTGGCAGTTGCGTGCGCCTTCATACACGAGGCGAGCGTGATTCTTCTCGACGAACCCCTTATCGGCATAGACCCCAAAGGCATACGCGAACTCAAAGAAATGATAGGCACCGCACGCCAGGAAAGCAAATCAATACTAATCTCGACTCATATGCTCGACACTGCGGAGCGCCTGTGCGATAGGATAATAATCTTGCGCAAAGGAGTCGTAATCGCAGAAGGAAGTCTCGAAGAGCTGAGCCGCCGTGCCAAGATGGGAGAAGACGCAACGCTAGAAGATGTGTTCCTGAGCTTGACGGAAGAGAGCGATCGAGTTGAAGGCACTGATATATCTTGAGCTAAGCCAGCTAATAAACTCAATCAAGAATATTCTCCGGAGCCCTAAACGGTTGATACCGACGCTATTGATCGTCGTCTGGGTAGGTGGATGGTTTGTTCAGGGTCTACTTCTACTAGTCGCCGACTCGCCCTCACATCAAAAACCAGACTTTGGCGTTCTAAGAGAGATTCCCATTGAAACAGTTGAGATGATTGTGTTTCTTTTCCTGAGCATCGGAAGCGCGCTCGTCGTATACGGGGCTTTCAGTTCGAGTATGCTCATTTTCAACATTTCCCACATCGATTTTTTATTCCCCACGCCTATTAGTCGCCGAAAGGTGCTTCTCTTCAAGCTGCTCAAGGATTATCTCAAGCTGGGTATGTGGATTGCGTTCTTTTTTCTCTTTCTTGGGTCGCCGGTATATAGCATGCTGAGGGTAAGCATGTTACCCTGGGGAGCGGTAAGCATAGCAGCCATTACGGCACTTGCGCTTACAGTCCTCAATCTCGCGCACACTATCAACATCGTATTTACCCTCGGTTACGAACGACTTAGGCAAACCGGTATTCTTATCAAAGCGGTTATTATTCTCGTGCCCGTATCTTCCGTGGCGTATGGGTTGTACCACTTCTCCCGTACGAGTAACGGAATAGCGGGCATTGTTTCGGCTGTCGAGTCTCCTGTGATGAATGTTGTCTTCGCACCTGCCAAATGGGCTGCAGGGTTGTTTCTTGCTCCGCTCACGGGAGTCACGCCCGAACAGTGGGGTCAGTTTGGTTTGCTCTGGCTTCTAGCCGCTGGCAGTTTCGTATTGCTGCTTTCACGCAACGAGAACGTGTATGAACCATCGCTTGGGGTTAGCATCAAATTTGCTCAGCGACGTGCCGCCGCGCGGTCAGGTGACTTCGCAGTACTACGAGTAGCTGCAATGCGTGAGAAGGGTTCGCGCCGCGTTTCAGGGCTTGGCGTGCCGCCATTTGGACGTGGCGCGAATGCGTTCCTATGGAAGAATTTGATTACTCGTTACCGGCTATATCGAACACAGTTGGTTCTTATGGCGATCTTGCCACTCTTGGTAGTGGCTATTATGAGCAGATTCTTGCCGGCGGATTTAAAGCGCGGCGCGCCTTTTGTTCTGACCTACTTGGTATGGATGCTCTCGCTTTCTGCGCAGTCCGAAATTCGATCAGACTTGAAGTACGCGAACACCATAAAACCGATGCCGATCAAAGCGTGGAAGTTGGTGTTGGCACAAGTAATAAGCTCGGTCTGCTATCTAACAGGTGGAGTTCTGTTGCTTTCAGGCTACCTGTGGCTTGCCGTTCCGGAAGCCCGCAATGAGACTCTGGTGGTATTTATGATTATTATGCCATCCCTAGGCTTCGCCAACATTGCGGCGATTACAATTCCGAGCTTGATGTATCCCGACATCAGCGATGCCTCTCAGAATTATCTGTGCAGCGTCTTCTCGTTTTTGCTAACACTCTTCCCGTCCGTACTAACAATAATCACCTTGTTGATGCCTAAGATGTTGAGTGCACCGATTTATGTCGTGGTTACGATCGTATGCCTGATAAACATACTGTTCGGAATGGCAGGTGTGGTACTCAGCGGCGAGCTGTTCAGAAAGTTTGATCCAACAAGCGATTAGCGCTTGTTCATTGATCACACGTCATCCTGACACAGGTTACCCTGAGCAATACGATTCAGGCGCATCCTATATTCTGACACATATCATTCTGAGCACTGCTAAGAATCTAGTGTTTTTGGTCATCTTGGGCGTACCATCCGAAATGCTGATTCTGCAGGCACTCAGCCAAACCTTAGAACCTGAATAACAAACCAGGATCCGTAAGGATATTTGCTAAGGAGCCATTATGATGAGCAGTCGTGAACGAGTCATTAGAGCAATAGAGTTTCGTAACCCGGACCGAATTCCGATACTGCACGGCGTCTTGCCGGCGGCATATTTCGCACACGGCGAGGCTCTCGTGGAACTCTTGAAAGAGTTTCCGGACGACTTCGGCAACAAGCCCTGCATACCCGACCGTAATTCAATTTACGAGCCTTACCGTGCCGGACGACACACGGACGAATGGGGTTGTGTCTGGGAAAACGAGCAAGAAGGTATGCTCGGCATATGCGTTGGCCATCCGTTGGAAGATTGGAGCAACTGGTCAGGCTACAAGCTCCCCGAAGTACTGTCTCCACAACAAGCCGATAACGTCCAACGCAATCTCGAAGCCCCATCAGGACACGAGCATTATGCTTTCGGCTTCGGAACCAACATATTTGAGCGAATGCAGTGGCTCAGGGGCTACGACACCCTAATGTATGATCTTGCCCTGCGATCAAAGGAGGCCTATATCCTACGCGATGCAATAGTGGAGTGGGCTGTGGAGAACGCAAAAATTTCCGCGCGGACAGACATTGACGGCATGCACTTTAGCGACGACTGGGGCACACAGGTCGCGCTTATAATTAGTCCGGAAACCTGGCGCGAGTTTTACAAGCCAGCTTACGCCAAGATGTTTGAGCCGGGCAAAGCC
Organism: Armatimonadota bacterium; assembly: GCA_026415535.1. GTDB lineage: Bacteria > Armatimonadota > UBA5829 > UBA5829 > UBA5829 > CALJES01. The sequence continues at coordinate 10,338 of JAOAGX010000014.1, forward strand.
GCCGGTAAACACATCCACTTCCATACAGACGGCGTCACGTGGGATATTATGAAAGACCTGGTCGAAATTGGAGTCGATGTCTTGAACGTGCAACACACGATCATGGACATCCGAGCGATTGCCCGTGAATTTGGCGGCAAGACAGCTTTCCGCAGCGACATAGATCGCCAACACATACTGCCCCACGGCACAAGACAACAGATTCGCGAACACGTCAAAGAGGTAATCGACTGCCTCGGAAGCTACGGCGGCGGCCTAATTGGCCACGGGGAGATCGGTCCCGACGTTCCTCTCGACAACGCTAGGTGGATGTTTGAAGCCTGGATGGAATTTGGAACCTACTAGCTGTTACTGGCCCAGGCGGCGTAGTCTTTTGCATGATACGTGATAATCATGTCTGCGCCAGCTCGACGGATCGACGTCAAAATTTCGATTACCGCACGCCGCTCGTCAAGCCATCCTTTCTCAACTGCCGCCTTGACCATGCAGTACTCGCCCGAAACGTTGTAGGCGGCGATCGGCACGTCTACCGAAACCCGCGCATCACTAATGATGTCCAAGTATGCAAGCGCTGGCTTGACCATCACGATATCTGCACCTTCGTCAACATCGAGCGTGATCTCTTTGAGAGCCTCACGCCTGTTAGGCGGATCCATCTGGTAGCCAGCTCGGTCCCCAAACTGTGGTGCACATCCAGCAGCATCACGAAACGGCCCATAGAAGGCCGACGCAAACTTTGCCGCGTACGACATAATCGCTACGTGAATTAGGTCGTTGTTGTCCAGCGTATCGCGTATTGCTCCGACTCGGCCGTCCATCATATCTGATGGCGCCACGACGTCCGCTCCGGCCTCCGCGTGCGAAAGAGCAGTTCGTGCGATGAGCTCCAAAGTTCGGTCGTTGTCAACCTCACCGCCTAGTACAACACCACAGTGACCGTGCGTTGTATATTCGCAGAGACACACATCTGTGATAATCACCAGTTCAGGCACGGCCTTTTTCAGAGAGCGAACGGCACGTTGGACAATTCCGTCCGGCGAATAGGCCTCAGAGCCCATCTCGTCTTTAGTCGCAGGAATACCGAATAGCAAAACTGCAGGTATGCCAAGCTTGGCTATTTCCTCCGCTTCCTTGCACAAAGCGTCAACGGAAAAGTGAAATACTCCCGGCATTGAAGGTATTTCCAGCTTGACGTCGAGTCCAGAGACCACAAAAACCGGGTAGATCAGGTTGTCCACGGGTACGACGTTTTCGCGCACCATTCTTCGCAGGCTTTCGGACCTGCGCAGTCTCCTCATTCGGTTAATCGGATAGGCCATGGCAATTCTCCGAAGCGGGCTTTACCAACTCCATCAGTAAATTTCCGAAATAACCTCAAAGCTAATCCCTGACAACATGGTAGCCCGCACCAGGTTGAATTACAAGGCCGGGCATAGTCATTGCGATGAGCACACTTTTTGTCGATTTCCCAGCTCAGTTGAGTAACTTCGAATCGCCGAGATAATAGGCCCGAGCTCTACCGCGATAGCCTCGGACAAAAAAACGGTTAAAATCTGTAGGAAATTCTCGGCATTGCTCAGAACAGTAATCTAAAGAGGCGTCATTCATTAGAATGACACCATCAATAGTTACGTAGTTCTGAGGCAGGAAAAGGGGTTGCCCTCACAATACAATCAAACACACAATTACTCCCAGAGCATCGAAGGAGAATCTGATGGGACATCAAAAAACTGTGTTATTTGCAATGATATTGCTCGCAATCGCTGTCATAGTATCAACCGCACAAGGCTCGTGTTGTGCTCTTAAAGCATCTCCGCCAGATAACGTTCTGACGGCTCAGGAAAAGGCCGAAGGTTGGAAACTGCTATTCGACGGCAAAACAATGAAAGGCTGGGGCTGCACAGACCAGGCAACCGAGGGCTGGTCAATTGAAAATGGAACCATCCACTATAATGGGAAAGGCCACGGCTACCTTTACACAAAAGAACGGTTCGGCGACTTTGAGCTCAAAATTGATTTCATGGTGGACAAAGGCGCCAACAGTGGTATTTTCTTCCGTTTGGACAAGCCTAGCGATCCTGTGCAAACCGGCATCGAAATGCAAATCTTAGATAGCGCTGACGTCGAAAAGCCTGGGAAACACCACTGCGGGGCCATTTACGATGTTCTCGAACCAAGCGAGAATGCGATGAAGCCGGCGTTCCAGTGGAATACTGTCTTGATCAGATGTCGAGGGCCTATTATCACGATCACGATGAATGGCAAGCAAATTATCAACATGGACCTCGATAAATATACAGAGCCGAATAAGAACATCGACGGGACACCGAACAAGTTCAGCACGGCTTACAAGGATATGCCTCGCGAAGGACATATCGGCCTCCAACCCCACGGCGACAAAGTCTGGTTCAAAAACTTAAAGGTCAGGCGACTAAATTAGCAATGGCGCAACGGCTATATTGGAGATGCCCTTGCGCTAGGGGAGACTTCGATATATACTTATAAGTAAACATTTCAACGCCGGTGCATCGACGTGTTGGGTCTTTGGCGCGGATTGTTTTGCCTTCCTGCGACTGATCAGTCTACGTCTGTTGAGCACGACGTTGAATAATTCGTGTGGGGAAATCCCGGAAAGAAGGCGAGCAATTTGGCGACAAAGTCCCTATACGTCGGTAATCTGCCGTATAACAGCACTGAAGAAGAACTACGAGAAATATTCGAGCCTTACGGTCCAATCGAGGACATAAGGCTGATCCACAGTAAGGGCTTTGGCTTCGTTGACATCCCCGAAGAAAATATGTCGGCTGCGATAGAGGCCACAAACGGCAAGGAAGTCGGCGGCAGAACAATCACTGTTAACGAAGCTCGGCAACGTGTCGAACGCCGTGATCACCCGGGCAGCGGAGGAAGGTTCGGTAGCAGACGCCGAGAACGCTAGTAGAGTAAGTTGAGCGCTGTGCGATAGAACTGTTAGTTGTCGTAACAGAACTCTGAAAACAAGACAATTTGTAACTTTTATTGACCGACCCTAGCGCGTGCGGTCGATAAATACAATACTATACATTACTCCTCGAGGCATTAGATTAGCGGCGACGCTTTTTGCGACCGATGCAAAGTGTCAACGTGACTCGGTGATGACGATACCAAAATAGGCATACGTACAACCAAAACGAAATTCTCCGTTATTATGAGCCGCAGCAATCAGCTTGCCCATCTGCTTGAGATTCGCGACTATTTCGCATGGTAGCACAGGGGCTCATTACTCTCCTGCAAGTGCAAATTCTTAGCCAAGCTAGGTCGTAACTAAGAACAGCGAACCCTTACATGTGCCGTTTGTGCTTGTCCGGCAACCACCCAATAGTGTATAATTGAGTCTAGATGACGAAATAATCCCTACGAAGATGAGGTGGTATATGCCGACTTACGTCTACCGGTGCAAAGCGTGCGAGCACCAGTTTGAGACTGTCCAGAGGATAACCGAAGAACCCATAAAGCAGTGCCCGGAGTGTGGCGACTCAGTAACGAGGCTACTGTTCCCGGTCGGCATTGTTTTCAAGGGCGCTGGCTTCCATGTAAACGATTATCCCAGTTCGGGATCGCAATCAAGTAGCCTCAGTAGTGGAAACGGTCAAAAAGAAGACGTTAAGTCCGAAGAAACATCCGAAAGCAAACTCTCTGCAGCAGCGTCGAAGGAGTAAACTAACTTCTCAACCTTACCCCCCTCCTAGAAGAAGGAGAGGGGTATTGGGGGATCTCCCCCACCCCTCATCTTTAAGAAGTAGGCTGTTGCGATAAATGCGTTTTTGCTGTTATTTTTTGACCAACGAACGCCGAATCACCTCTCGGTCGCGTCTTATCGCAACAGCCCGAAGAAGAGTGGTTTTTACGCAAACGAACATGCCTGGGTGTAAAGTGCAACGTCGATGATTACACGGCCGCCAACAACCTGCGGCGGTAGACTTGTTCGCATATTTTTTCCGTTCACTTTCACAATCGGATTGCCTACCTGAACCTCTATCTTTAGATTCTGAAAGTAAGCAGTGGCCGTGCGTGTCTGGCTATCCCAGAACACTATTCCTCCAAGTTCGTTAACAAGATCCCTGAGTTTGATCTTGCCATTACCCTGGAGAAACCTCTTGTCGAGAATAGCCTTTCTATCGTCTCGAATCGGTGGAGAACATATGATGCCGTTTCGAGTGGCCAGTCTATGATCACCTTCGCGAATAGTAGGCAGCATCGCCACTTGCACAAGCTTTGGCTTTGAAGCCACAGCCTCACCTACCTGTGACTTAGGAAGCTCGGCCTGTCGCTGCAACGGATTAAGTGCGATTTGCAGGTTTCTAGTTTCTGGTACAGTGCCTACCACATTCGGAACCGGCGCTGTCTTCTCCGCCGGATCAATTTCGGTAAGCGTCGAAGGGGGGCCCATACGAATAGGCTCCGTTGCCCCTCCGAAAGGTCGCGGTTCGGCAGCAATTACCATCGATTTGGTTTGAGGAACAGCTCCGATTGTTTTTCCAGAAGGCTCCAACACAACAGGGGATTTCTTAGACGGATTTGACTGCTTGGTTACATCCTTCGGGTTAGGCATTCTCATCTTGGGGGCTACCGGACGCGCGGCTTCAGACTTGCTTGCACGAACTTCAGGTTCCGACGCACGCGCGGTCGCATACGATCCGATGTCTGGCTCAGTCAGAGGAGGAAGGAGCTTGCCGATTCCGTCGTCCTCAGAAGGAGCAACTTCCTTTGAACCTGTCTCAACATCAAGCGCTGCAATCATCGGTCTTTCGATGCCGTTTCTAAAGACCACCTTGACTGCAGACGAACTGCTCTTGTTGCCAGCGCTGTCGTAAGCAACGATTCGGAGCTCGTGGACACCGTCATTATACTTAGTAGTGTCAAGGGCGAAGACATACGGCTTGCGATTGGTTAGGAATTTCAAAACATTGTCCACCAACAAACCAACGATAGGCTCTTCCCCTCCGTCGTCTACGACCGACATCTTGATGTTGGCAGTCCCCCTCAGCACGTCGCCTGATTTGATCTCAGGAAACAATACGCTGGGAGCAAATAGATCGTAACGCGTCTGTTCTATGACAACCGATCTCGAAATCGTGGTCAGGAGCCTGTTGTCCGCGTATATCTTGACACTCAGGTCGTGCGAGCCGGGTGCAAACTTGGATGTGTCCCACCAAAACGAGCAGACTCCTCTGCTCTCAGGCCGCGCAAGCGAACGTGTAGCTGTTCTTCGTCCGTCTACCCAAAGCTCCAGCCGCGTTACCTTGACTTCCGATTGGGTATTGTAGCCGACGGAAACCTCAACGTTGCGCGCATCGATAACTTGCTCCGGCTGTGGCGCCAACCAAGTTCCCCTTACAGCCGCCAAAGCCAAGCCTGGAGCAGGCGTCATCATAGCTGCTGCCACTATTGCGCTTACCAACCTTTTCGTCAAACCGTGCCTAACCATCACGATCATCCCCGTTTGCAATCTGAGCAAACTCTACCATGCACGCGACTTAAAGTCAACCGACCTGAGTGCTTAGATTTTTGCGATAAGCTCACCTCCAGTAATTTTTACGCTTAGTCAAAAAAGCGTTGAATTATTAGAAACGTAAGCCTTGCTTTCCATCACAACAGCCTTGGAAGGAAGCCTAAGTACCTACAGCGAAGGTGACACCGGAATCGCGAAGGTGATGATACTATGGCCGGTCGCAAGTTCTCTACCAGCGAGTACTTTAACCAGCGTTGTGCACAAATGACACCGCTTTTCGCATTTGAGGGGTCGGATCCGTTCCAGGCAAAGGAATGGCGAATAAAGGCCGCTGCCAAAGTCAGAGACCTATTGGGTGAGATGCCGGATCGCGTCCCTCTCGCAGCAGAGATTCTCGAAAGAGTTGATCTGGGCGATTATGTCCGCGAGAAGTTCATTTTCGACTCTGACCCGTTGTCCTCCGTGCCGGGATATATTTTGATCCCCAAAGGCGGAGAGAGCCGTATGCGTGCACTGATGTGCCTGCACGGTCACGGGCCGGGATGCTGTGCCGTAGCACATGTGGTGGAGCCTCGCCCAGATTACACAGAAGACCAAGTTCGCGAGTGTATCATACAACATAACTACGATTACGCTGTGCAGTTCGTCAGGCGC
>JAOAGX010000152.1 GCA_026415535.1 Armatimonadota bacterium
GGGATCATTGAGCCCGTTCACCTTTACGATTGTGTCACACGGGTCGAGCTTGGTGTTCTGAATGATGACTAATACTTGCTCGCCTTTTTGCTTAACCCATTTTGTTTCGAGGCTGGGGTCGTCGGAGGTCACGCTCTTTCCTTGAACATCGACCATTACAGTCGATGCTTGCACTCCGACTGTAAGCAAGCACAGAAGACTCACGACTAAAATACCATGGTATGATCGAGCTAGTTTCAAGGGCAATTTCCTCTCCCAAGTCTTGTGCCATGGTCGCACTACTTTCTCATTATAACAGTCGCAGGCTGGTCGGGCAAAACGAAAAGCAAGAGAGAGGCTGTCGCGATAAGCAAGCTTTCGGCGATTCTCTTGCTTAGTCGAAAAGTGCCAATTTGCCAGGAATGCTAGGTTTGCATTGCATCGCAACATACTCGAATACGCTCACAAGCATAGGCTTGCCATTGACACCCGCTTTTTGAGCCGGTAGCATGTGTGAGTTACCGAACCAAAGAGGTCAACTACGCATATGCCCAAAAGCGTTTACTACGTAACCACGCCGATCTACTACGTGAACGACATTCCTCATATTGGGAACGCTTATACGACCATTGTCGCTGACGTTGTCGCGCGCTATCACAGACTCAAGGGCGAGAAGACGTTCTTCCTGACAGGAACCGACGAGAACGCGACAAAAGTCGCTAACGCAGCGGCGGAAGCCGGTGTGCCAACCCGCCAATACGTAGATAAGTTAGCAGGCGACTTCCAAAAAGTCTGGGCCAGTCTTGCAATCGAATATGACGACTTCATCCGCACTACCGAAGACCGACACGTCCGCGTGGTAGAAGCGATTTTCAAGCGTCTTCTTGACCAAGGCGACATTTTCAAGGGCCACTATGAAGGCTGGTATTGTATTCCTTGCGAGACGTTCTTCTCCGAAAGCGAGCTTGTTGATGGTAAGTGTCCGGAGTGCGGTCGCGCGGTCGAATGGGTTCAGGAGGAGAATTATTACTTCCGCCTTTCGGCCTATGCCAACCGACTCCTTGCACATATCGAAGCGCATCCGGAATTTCTACAACCGGAATTCCGCAAGAACGAGGTAGTAAACTTTATTAAGCAAGGTCTACGCGACGTATCAATCACGCGCACAAACCGGGGATGGGGAATACCAGTGCCCGGCGACCCGTCCAAAGTTATCTACGTCTGGTTCGACGCACTGATCAACTATATAAGCGCAGTCGGCTACCTTTATGATGAAGAGCGCTTCAACTCAATCTGGCCAGCCGACCTGCAGCTTATGGGCAAGGACATATTCGTTCGATTCCACTGCACGTTCTGGCCAGCTATGCTGATGGCACTCGGGCTTGATCTTCCGAAGGTGCTGTTCGGTCACGGCTGGTGGTCAATAGACGGTGAGAAGATATCCAAGTCCAAAGGCAACGCTATCTCGCCAGCCAAGCTCGCCGAAAACCTGGCGGCGGAGTCTGGCGCAAAAAGAGACGTTTGTCTTGACGCCGTGCGATATTTCATGTGCCGAGAGGTTACGTTCGGGTCTGATGGTGACTTCTCGATGGCCTCTTTCAGGAACCGTTTCAATTCCGACCTGGCAAACGATCTCGGAAACCTTTTGAACCGCACGCTGAGCATGCTTAGTAAGTATTTTGGCAGCAAGATACCAGATTCAAAGGGGCACAGCGGTATGTTGCGGGACATCATTGTTGAGACGGCGACATTTGCGGAAGCCGCTTGCGACAAACTGGAGTTCAGCAGGGCGCTTGAGTCAATCTGGCAAATGATCGCAGCTGGCAACAAGTTTGTGAACGACCGCGAGCCCTGGACGCTCGCCAAGCAGGGTAGGATGGATGAATTGGCTGGCGTGCTTTATTCCGCGCTTGAGGTCGTGCGAGCAGCAGCAATAATGATATCTCCGTTTATGCCCGCCACTTCCTGTGAAATTGCGCGTCAGCTCGGTGTTCTGAACGAGTTTGGTTCGTTGAAATGGACAAATGTAACCGACTCGAAACCTTTTGAGCCGGGAATTGTCATATCCGGCCCCGAACCAATCTTTCCAAGGCTTGGGTCAACTATAAGTGCGCAACACACAACCCGCGAGAATGCGCGTGAGAAGAAAGGCGCGATAGAGCAAATGACAGAGCGTATTTCCTACGATTATTTCAGTAAAATGGACCTGCGGATAGCAGAGGTAAAGTCCGCCGAGCGTGTCGAAGGAGCCGAAAAACTCCTGAAACTAATGGTCAACCTTGGTGACGAAGAACGGCAGATTGTCGCCGGAATAGCCCAGTGGTACGAACCGGAGTGCTTGGTCGGCAGGAAGATCGTAATGCTGACCAATCTGCAACCAGCCAAAATACGCGGAGTAGACTCGGACGGAATGCTGCTCGCGGCGGATGTGGAAGGTCGCGCCGTTGTCTTGTTTGCTGACGAACAAGTGCCGGCCGGCGCTAAGGTTAAATAGCTTTCTGCCTGGAATACGGCGCTTCCGAGGTTTTCGGATGTTTCGGAGCTGTTGAGGTAGCTAAGTTCGTAAGAGGCCTATTAGAGATTCCTCGCTTCGCTCAGAATGACAGGTAGTGAATCATAGTGGCAGGACAGCCAATCGGAATAACATGGCTGTAAACCAGAAGGACAGGCAGCGAATTTGAACAACAGAGCTTTAAAAAGGACAGGCAGCGAATCCTAATAACAGAGCAGTGAACCAGAATTACGGGCAGCCAACCAAAACCGACAGTGAAGCAAATAGGGATAACGAAGAGCATGGGGCTTTAGACAAAGCGAAGGCTCTACCTGAATTGAAACGATAGGGCTGACAATCGGAATAACGGATAGAGATCAAGAACGATAGGTGGCAATTAGAAATACAGAAATTCAAATCGTCATTCTGAGCACAGCGAAGAATCTCCGGCAACACTGGCCAGAGTATCTCTTAGACGGCGCATTCTAGACGACGGCGCTTAAACGTGATACACTTGAGCATCGTGGAACTAGGGGCATAACCATATGGATATAGAAGTTCTCAAGATACTTGCTCGGGACGCGCGAACCTCCCCTGCCGAAATAGCGGTTATGACAGGCAAGAACGAGGATGAAGTGCGGCACGCAATAAGCGAAATGGAGCAGGCAGGAATCATCCGCAGCTACAAGACTGTCATCGACTGGGAAAAGGCGGGTGTTGAGCGAGTATTCGCGTTTATTGATGTCAGGGTAAGCCCATCGCGCGGAGTCGGCTTCGACGACGTAGCGCGACGCGTATACAAGTACCCCGAAGTCCACTCCGTATACCTTGTCTCAGGCGATTATGACCTGCGCGTTGTAGTAGAGGGCCAAACGATGAAGGAGATTGCCTTCTTCGTTGCCGAGAAGCTAGCGACGCTCGACGGGGTCCTATCGACGCGGTCTAGCTTCCTGCTCAAGAAATACAAAGAGGACGGCGAAATCTACGAGGAACCCGAGGGTGATGAGAGACTTGCCGTGACTCCGTGACGGAAGCAGATCGCGTAGACTAAAAGGCAAGCTTGACTCCAACAGAGATTCTTCGCTACGCTCAGAATGACGACTTCAGGAAACATCACTCCGAGTAAAGCAGAGTACTTTCGCTAGAATGAATGGACATACAGTATGCGAATGAGCCGAGCCACGGTTTCACTTTCACCTATATGTGAATCACAATTCGCGATCCTAAAATGAAAGCCATTTCACACGTAGTCCAGTCGATTCCTCCGTCAGGAATCCGCCGATTCTTTGATATAGTCAGCACGATGCACGACGTGCTCTCCCTGGGAGTTGGCGAACCCGACTTTGACACACCCTGGTGCGTGCGAGAGGCGTGCATATACTCTTTGGAGCGCGGTCACACACACTATACGTCCAACTATGGAACCATCGAGCTTCGCAGAGCTATTTCACAATACCTCGCCTTGAGTGAAGGCCTAGAGTATCACCCGGAAAACCAGATACTGGTTACTGTCGGTGTGAGCGAGGGGATGGACCTCGCAATGCGTGCGATCATCAACCCAGGCGATGAAGTAATCGTGCCGGAGCCGTGCTTTGTTTCTTACAAGCCGTGCGTGATGTTCGCGGGAGGCAATCCGGTTGTGGTGCCTTCTTACGCAGAAGATGGTTTTGCCGTGAAACCCCAGGAGATACGTGCGGCGGTTACGAGTAAGACGAAGGCCATCCTGATTGGGTATCCGTCGAATCCTACTGGCGCGGTCCCAGCCCGAGAAACCCTCGAAGAGATCGTACGCATCGCCTGCGAGCATGACCTATATATAGTGTCCGACGAGATATACGCCCGACTTACCTACAACGGCAAACATACCTGCGTACCAACGCTACCAGGCGCTTATGAGCGCACTATTCTTTTGAACGGCTTCTCGAAGGCTTATGCAATGACCGGCTGGAGGATCGGTTACGCCGCTTCTTCGCCCGAAATAATCGAGGCGATGATGAAGATACACCAATACACAATGATGTGTGCTTCGACTATGGCGCAGGTCGCCGCCCTTGAGGCACTGCGAAACGGTGACCGAGAGAGCGATGAGATGATCGAACAGTATAACCATCGCAGACGCGTCATCGTGAAAGGACTTAACGACGCAGGGCTGCCATGTCTGATGCCAGGCGGGGCGTTTTATGTGTTCCCATCGATCAAGCACACTGGACTTAGTTCCGACGAGTTCTGCGAGCGACTACTGTTCGAGGAAAAAGTAGCGGTTGTGCCAGGAAATGCATTCGGAGAATGCGGCGAAGGCCATATCCGGTGCTCGTATGCGACTTCGTTAGATAAGATCAACCTGGCAATCGAGCGGATAGCTCGTTTCGTGTCCAGGCTTTAGAAAACGGCTTGATGTCCATGAACCTCCTAAGAACCCTCCTTTGCATAATGGCCATTGGTATCTGTGCGTGCAGCTGGGCGCAGGAACCAGTTAAGGATCAGGCCAAGTGCTACACCACATGGGATGACGCATACTTCTACGCCGGATTCAAGCTCGATAGCCCCGATGTACGCGGGACACACCGCACCCCAAATGCCGAAGTCGCAGGCGACGATACGGTTGCGATCTACATTCACACCTCGGATAAGGCTACGGAAAAAATAACATCCCAGAGCTTTACTATGGCCGTGTCCGCTGCTGGTGGAGGACAGTTCAGCGCAGGAACCGACGGTGGCTCGTTTGAGCCGAGGGTTGTCTACACGTTCAAATATGGTTCCAACGTTCAAGGAACGCTCAACAACCCCGACGACATAGACCAAGGCTACAGCGCTGAGATCGCCATCCCCTGGAGTCTTATGAACGTCAAAGCACCTCGCCTCGGCGACATGATGAAGTTCAACATCATCCTACGACGGCACAACAGCAAACCCGGCGACTTCGTGAGCTTGTCCCCGCGCGTTAAGACCGAAGAAGACATTCTGAACCCTTCCAAGTGGATGAATTTGGTCTTCGCGGCCTATTCTTTCGGCGCGGTGACGCCAGGCGGAGAAAAGATCATCTGTGCCAAGAGCTTGGTAAGACCGCCGCTTGTAAACGGCACCATCGAGGATCCGGAATGGTCGAAAAACATGATGTTTGCAATCGACCTACCCATGCCCGAGGGATTTGTTTATGAAGCAAAGTTTCCGGTGCAGCGACTCGTTTTCACTCACTACTTCTACTGGTACCAGGCCGATCCGCGAAGGCTTGCACCGGTATCCCATATAACGAGCCCTGATGGTACTCCATTACTCCAGCACTTCCCAATTAAAGGAGCAGGGCCGTGGTTCAGCTCGGACAGGGTCCAGTGGCACAAGGACGAGTTGACGGACATTGTATCAGCAGGAATCGATGTGGTATTGCCGGTGTAC
>JAOAGX010000153.1 GCA_026415535.1 Armatimonadota bacterium
CTCGATGACGCGGGGCTGAAAAGCAACTCAGCAGTGATAAAGCTGGTGCCAAAGTCGGTCATAGAGGCAGTTACAACTGTCAGCGTAAGCGGTGTTTTCTCCGGAACCGGTATTGTGCCGCTTGGAGATTTGAGAACGCTGGTAAAGTTTGCGATTTCGAAAGAATCATTTACTTTGAGCGGATCCTCAACTGTTCAGGCCCGGACGGATACTCCGCTCGCGACCTATACATTTTCCGGAGAACTTAAACTGGAAGCCAGCAACGCCAAGATGTGGCTTACTGCCGCTGGTTCAATCCAGCGAACAGGTAAACTTACAAACCAGGTGTCTAATACGCAGATTTCCGACGTTCCTGTCAACATATCCGATGGCACTGCCACAGTAAACGTTGAGGGCGTTCCGGTCACATTCGTGCTCTTCAAACCCTAGTAGTTTTTATCCGTTTCGCATCACTTTACTCAACAGGAACCTCGAATCGCCCCTCAGCGTCTAATCACCAGTGAACAAACCAGCGTTATCGTAAATTCTAGATACTAGATATAGGATATAACGACGCGACTGATAATCTGTCACTCGGAGCACAGGAATAAGAACCTTTGCAACCTGATATTTCTGAAACTAACTTCGAAATATCAAAGAACGCCGAACCTGGAACTTCCGACATCTCGACCACTCTTAGCAACTGAGCCAGAAGTCGCTGAAAATGATCTTTTGTCTCAATAACCTAGGACCCGCATTTGTTGACGAGTAAGAGGACGGGCAGTATAATCATCGCGTCCCAGTCAGACCTGGTGGAGTTTTCGGAGGCAGCTTGATGAGAATCGGTCACACAGCCTTGGTTGCTGTGTTGCTAGTGCTTGGTTCGACTCGCGTGTCGTGTGAGCCGATGTTGATGGCTCGCTATGACCCAGCGCAGTCAAGTAGCACTACTGAAAAGCTCAAATTGCCACTGGCGTTGAGCTGGCAATTTGTCGGCAATAAGTTTGACAACAATCCTGCATCCCCGATCGTTGTGGACGGAACAGTATATTTTGCTTGCGGAGATCGGGTTTACGCCGTCGAGCTAGCCACTGGTGCCCTAAAGTGGAAATATCCCTCAGGCGACATGGGGCTGGGAGGATCGGTAAAGGGTGCACCGGCATACCACAAAGGATCGCTGTTTTTCGGAGCTACTGACGAAAACCTATACTGCCTAGATGCGAAGACAGGTAGTTTCAAGTGGGCCTATCGAGTAAGAGGAGCTATTAGATGTCCTCCAGTAGTCGTTGACAACATGGTATACGTAGGCGCAGACGATGAGTCACTTTACGCAATCGAAGCCGACACCGGTGAGCGCAGGTGGGTTTTCACAACACGCGACGACATTGCCATAGGAGTTGCGATCGGAACAGGAATGGCCGTAATCTCATCGATGGACGGAAATATGTACGGCCTCACCTCGTCTACCGGAAAACTACGCTGGATGTTTCGTTTGCCGGTAGCTCCTACATCATCATCTCCGCTCATCACCGAAGGAATGACTGTGATGGCGGCTGGAAATAGCATGTATGGTCTGTCAGTAAGAAGCGGACAGCAAAAATGGCACGTTTCGCTGAAAGCCGAGGCAGCAGCTACTCCCGCGGCACAGGGCTTCGACGTATTCGTTCCGTGCAGGGATAAAAAGATCTATGCCTATATGACCGGTGGCCGACAACCTGTACCTAAGTGGACACAACCGGCAGATCTCGGCGCAATTCCTATGTCGAGTCCAGTGGTTGCAGGCGATACAGTCTGGGTAACGGGATCACGCGGAGTTGTTGCGGCGTTCTCAACTGTCGACGGCTCTCTCAAATGGCGATACGTGATCGCGCCTTCTCCTGTCACCACGCCAGGCGCGCTTTTCTGCGACGCTGCGTCGTCACCAACAATTGCTGAAGGAGCATTATTAGTCCTTACAGACGACGGCGTTCTTCACTGCTTCACTTCGCATGCTCCGGACAACACTCCGCCGGCGCTGTTCGCCGGTTCTCCGGCAAACGGCTCATTTATGTCCGGTGCACCTCCAATCAAGATATCCGGTGTTCTGTATGATATAGGCAGCGGAGTCGACTTCTCGACAGCCACCATTATGCTCGATGGTCAGCCCGTGGAGGCAAAGGTCGATATTCCTAGCTCCACGGTCTATTACGAAACCGAAACGGGCGGTGGCGGTAAACAAGCGACGGTGTTGGCTGACGGACTTCACAACATAGTTGTTTCGGCCAAAGACTATGCAGGCAACCTGATGACTAAGCAATGGTACATAGTAACCGACTCTTCACTGCCACCGCCGCGAAGGAGCGCACCTCCCGAAGAGGGGGGAAAGAAAGAGAAGCCACCTGCAACGAAGCCGACTCGGCCCGGTGGAACGCCAGGAACCTCGCCTGGCGGACCGCCGATGCCTCCGAACATACCAGGGATGGACATGCCTCCGCCTCCTCCACCTCCTCCACCAGCACCTGGACCGCCTGTTCCCCAACCGGCGCCTACCCCAGGTCTTGGCGGAGGAATGCACGGGCCCACGGAGGGCGCACCACAGCCAACTTACTAGCCACAATACAGGGAGGTTTGCATACCAATGGAAGAACAGGAGCTAAGGGCCTGGTTAAGGCTCAGTCGGCTCGAGCTGTCGCCGACGACCGCGCGCACCTTGATCGATCATTTCGGAGAACCGGAGGCAATATTCAATGCCACTGAATCCGAACTTGCGTTGGTAGATCGTCTGACTGATAAAGTAAAGTCAAAAGTGCTTGGTCCGGCTCCTGCAGCAGTAGACCGAGATATGCACTTGATCGATGAGATAGGGGTTACGTTAATTCCGCTCACGTCTGAGCATTATCCTAAAAGCCTCAAACAGATATACGATCCGCCAGTGTTGTTATATTCCCGCGGCCAACTAGTAGAAGCCGACGAGATGGCAGTGGCAATAGTCGGCTCGCGCCGCGCGACGCCATACGGGATCTCAGTTGCCGAGAAAATGGCGCGCGATTTAGCAGGAGAAGGCATTACGATTGTGAGCGGAGGTGCGCGCGGAGTTGACACTGCTGCACACAAGGGTGCCCTTGCTGCCGGTGGAAGAACAATTGCATTTTTAGGATGCGGTATCGACATTTCATACCCAGCGGAGAACCGAAAGTTGTTTGACGCGATTGCCGACAGTGGCGCGGTGATTTCGGAGTTTCCGTTTGGCTCTCCACCGGAATCTTGGAGGTTCCCTCCCAGAAATCGCCTTATCAGCGGTATGAGTTTAGGAGTTCTGGTTTGCCAAAGCCCAGCTGCCTCTGGCGCGTTAATTACCGCTGGCTATGCGGCTGAACAGGGGAAAGACGTCTATGCTGTTCCGGGAAACATCGACGACGAGCGTAACCGTGGTTGTCACGCCCTCATCAAAGACGGGGCAAAACTCGTCGAGTGTGCAGACGACGTCTTGTCGGAATTGGGCTTTAAGCAATCGGAAGACAGACAAACTCATCAGCTGGCCCTGCCTATCGATTCTCTAAAGAATGAAAACGAACGCCAGATTGCAGCGTTGCTCTCGCTTGATCCTTTGCAAGTTGACGAGATAATAGAAAAAACGGGCCTTCCAGCTCCAATGGTAGCGGGTACACTAACAATTCTCGAAATGAAAAATGTTGCACGTCGCGTACCCGGGAATGCGTATGTGAGGGTGTTATAGTTTGCTTGAGGCACCAATTCTCCCTATGAAAGTAACCGTCATCATACCCGCACGCATGGCATCGACTAGGTTCCCCGGCAAACCACTGGCTGACATTTGTGGGAAACCGATGATTCAGTGGGTGTACGAGCGCACAAGTATGGCCAAGGGGATATCGCGGGTGATAGTGGCAACATGCGACAGTGAAATCATCAAAGCTGTCGAGGATTTTGGAGGAGAGGCGGCTATTACTTCAGATACGCACCGTTCCGGAACTGACCGCATTGCCGAAGTTGCTGCCAACCTGGACGCCGAAATCATAATCAACGTACAAGGAGACGAGCCCCTAATCGATCCGGCCTCAATCGAGAAAACTTTGGAACCTTTCGAAAGCGGCGAAGAGGTTATGGCTAGCCTTATGGTCCCGATCAGTTATGAGGAAGCGCAAGATCCGAATCTGGTCAAAGTCGTAACTTCTCTCGATGGATACGCGCTTTACTTTTCACGAGCAGCGATTCCGAGTTGCCGGAACACTAATGCCCATCCGCTCTGGCGAGGTCACGTTGGCGTATATGCTTACACTAGGGAGTTTCTGCTGGCACTCGCCTCTTGGGAACCAACACCACTCGAAAAAATGGAATCCCTAGAACAACTTCGCGTCCTGGAACGCGGACATCGGATTAAGATGGTTGAAATAAATGATAGGCCGATGGGAGTGGACACTCCGGAAGACCTAGAACGTGTCCAGAGAGTGCTCGAAGCACTCTGACCGCATACTCAGAAAAGGAGCGCAATACGAACATGAATGTAGCCCGTGCAGGAAATGTCGAGTTCGGAGAAGGAAAACCGCTGGCTCTAATTGCTGGGCCGTGCGTTATCGAGTCGGAAGAACTGTGCGTTGAAGTTGGATCAAAGGTGGTGGAAATAACGCGCAGTTTGAAAATGCCGTATGTGTTCAAGTCGTCTTTTGACAAGGCCAATCGGACTTCAGTAGAGTCTTACCGAGGCCCAGGGCTTGATAAAGGCCTAGATATACTGGCGAGCGTAAAATCCAAACTGGATGTGCCAGTGCTGACGGACGTACACGAAGTCTGGCAGGTAAAGCCGGCTGCCGAAGTCGCCGACATTCTACAGATACCAGCATTTCTGTGCCGGCAAACCGACTTAATAGTGGCAGCAGCTGAGACTGGAAAGTGCGTAAACATCAAAAAAGGCCAGTTTCAAGCCCCTTGGGATATGGAAAACTCGGTGCGCAAAGCTCGGAGCACGGGCAACAGAAACATCTGTCTAACCGAACGCGGGGTTTCTTTTGGCTACAACACGCTCGTTGTAGATATGATCAGCCTACCGATTCTGCGTTCACTAGGATGTGCGGTGATCTTCGACGCAACGCACTCAGTCCAACGACCAGGCGGATTGGGACACTCCTCGGGAGGGGCAAGGGAATTCGTTCCACATTTGGCTCGGGCGGCTGTCGCCGTTGGAGTAGACGCTCTATTTCTGGAGGTTCACCCTGATCCGCCGCGAGCTCTTTGTGACGCCGCAAGTATGATCAGCCTGGACGATCTACCCCGATTGATTCAAGAAGCAGTCGCGATTAGAAATGCTCTTGACGCATTGCCGCGCGAATAGAAGTCGTTACTATCGATCCGTGCATTCTTCCTCGGCAAGGTACTCCGTAACGTGTGTAATCGGTCAAGAGCAGTAAACATTCCAATGCATGCAAAAACACTCGCCAAGAAAAAGCTTGAGCAAGAAGGCAATGACTGCTTGGGAGTATAAATACTATACTGAGCTCGTATAGTGAGCAGGCTATTTTGGCACTTTAACCTGGACCTTTTAGCCACAATTCCGGAAGGAGTCTTTCAGTTTGCCTATGAGTAAGATCAGAGTGGGAATCATAGGAGTCGGAGGAATCTCCTACGGTCATATTAAGAATTTCCTAGCTTCGCCTGACGCTGAAATAGTCGGGCTTGTAGACACCGATCCCAACCGTATTGAGACAGCTATCAAGCAATTTCCAGAACTAAAGGACATACCAACGTACCGCGACTATCGAGACATGATCAGCCGCGACGACCTAGATGCGGTTCAGATCAATACGCCGCACAC
>JAOAGX010000154.1 GCA_026415535.1 Armatimonadota bacterium
ACCTTCCACTCCGCCTCGGACCTCGGCGTTCGGTGCTCGCATCATATCCAGCGGTAGGAATGTTGCTCGGCCTGACCCACTCGCGCGTAGATAGTCTATAGCTGGCCTTACTTGTTGGATCGAGTCCGCAATGATGTCCTGAACAGCTGCTCCAAGAGCCGTCTCGATGGCGAGCTCGTAACCATCAGGGACGGTGAGTACGTCTGCGACGACTGCGAACTCCCCTTTTATAAGGCCCGACTTAGCAGCGTCCATCACACTGCGAACGCCTTCGAAAAAACCTTCGTGAGTCTCGGCCATTTCCCGCAGCGTGGCGAGGCGCGAGTTAAGTGCGGTTAGTCGGCTGGAAAGCTGGGCGTGCTTGCGGCGCAGATCAACAGTCTGTGATTCTGCTGATGACCGTTCGGTTTTGAGGCGTTCGAGGTCGGCTTCGATCTTTGCGATTTGGTCACGCGCCGATTGGACTTTCTCAAAAGCCCGGTTCTTATTGGCCGATGCGTCCTGGGCTTGCCTATCAAGGTGTGCGATCTCCTCGTTACACTTCGCTATTAGGTTGTCAAGTTGCTCGATTCGCTCGCGTGTACTTTGCAGGGCAGCACGCTTTGCTGCGAGCTCGCGGGTGAGTTTGAGGTAGTCGGACTTGCGCTCGTTGGCGGCCTGCACCGCTTCGTCGAGCTGTGTTTGAAGAAGTTCCACCCCCTTCCTGGCGACTTCGACCGCTTCCCGCACATTGGATTCGGTTTGAGATCCCGAAATCTCGTCTGCTTCTAACTGTATGACTCTTGCACGCGTTTCTTCGAGTTTGCGTTCCAGCGCGACGATCTCTTCCTCGGCTCGCTCGCGGGTAATGCCGGCAGCTTTGAGACGTTCGTCTGCAAGTGCACGTTTGCTTTCTAAGCGTTGAGTGTTTGCGGAAAGCGTCTGGGAGGTTTTGCGAGCGCTTTCGACTTCCTCCTCCAGCCGCGCGAGGTCGGCCGCGAGCTGCGTGCGCTCCGCATCTAGCTTATCAAGGCGGCCGTCATACTCGGCTATGGCGCCATCGGCTTCTTTCTTTGTTGTGCGCACTTCGGCAAGCGTAGCCGTTAAACGCTTTAGATCACGTATCAGAAGCCCAATTTCTATGTCCCACAGGCGAGATTGTAACTCGTTGTATCGCCTTGCCTGCTCGGCTTGTTCAGCCAAAGGTTCGATGCGGCCTCCGATTTCGGCCATAATGTCGCAAACGCGACGCAGGTTGGTTTCCGTGCGCTCAAGCTTGCGTAGCGCCTCTTCGCGTCGGTAACGATACTTCTTGATGCCTGCTGCTTCTTCAAAAAGTTCGCGCCGGTCCTCAGGCTTTGCCGAAAGGACGGCATCGATTTCTCCCTGGCTCACGATCGAGTAAGCCTCGCGGCCAACTCCGGTATCTAGGAAGAGCTCGTAAATGTCCTTCAGTCGGCAACGTGTCTTGTTGATAAAGTATTCGCTCTCGCCAGAGCGGAACGCGCGTCGGGTGATTGTCACCTCACTGAAATCGATAGGCAACGTGCGGCAGGAATTGTCTAGCGTTAGAGAGACCTCCGCCATGCCAATCGCGCGCCTTTTTTCACTGCCGTTGAAGATCACATCAGTCGAGCGTTGACCGCGCAGGTTGCGGACGTTTGATTCTCCTAGCACCCAGAGCAACGCGTCGGCAATGTTGCTTTTGCCTGCGCCATTTGGTCCGACAATGGCTGTTATACCATCGCTTAGTTCGATGACAGTCTTATCGGCGAATGTCTTGAAGCCTAGTAGTTCAATTCTCTTGATAAACATGTCTAAGCTGCCGGTCTGGCTCGTTTCTCAGCCCAAGCTCGCAGTTCTGCAATTTGCTCAGCCATAGTAACTGAGATGGGCACGCTTTCCTTTATCGAGTAGAGCACCAGGTCATTAGTCAGATCGGTTCCTGCGGCAAATGCGGCAAAAAGGGCGCTCACGACGGCCTGTTCGATTTCCGCGCCGCTAAAGCCTTCGGATGCCGCTGCGAACGAGTCTAGATCGAATTGGGACGGGTCCCGTTTTCGCTTCGCAATGTGGATTGAGAATATCTCCTTTCTCTCGTCAAACTCTGGTAGATCGACAAAGAATATCTCATCGAACCTGCCCTTTCGCAGGAGTTCCGGCGGAAGCTGGGACACATCGTTGGCGGTAGCTACGACAAACACCGGGGCGGTTTTTTCCTGGAGCCAGGTAACGAACGTTCCGAAGACACGCGAGGTCGTGCCCGCGTCCGAAAACGGCGAACTTTGGACGCCGGCAAAGCCCTTTTCCATCTCGTCCATCCACAAGACAACCGGAGCAACCGACTCAGCCACTTGAATAGCTCTTCTCACGTTCTGCTCGCTCGACCCGACTATCCCGCTGAATATTTTTCCGACATCTAGTCTCAGAAGCGGTAAATTCCAGAGCGAGGCGACTGCCTTACAAGACAAACTTTTGCCGCAACCTTGAACACCCAAAAGTAATATCCCGCGCGGGTCTGGCAGCCCGAATTCTTTTGCTCGCTCGGTGAACCCACTAGTGCGATTAGCAAGCCATCGTTTTAGCGACTTAAGCCCGCCGACTTCTTCGAACTTGTCTGTAGCCGGATAATATTCCAACAGTCCGCTTTTGCGAACAATCTGCTCCTTTTCCGAGAGGATCACATCGACATCAAACCGACGCTTCTCTACCAAAGATCGAGCAAATACATTCTCAGCCTCGGCTAGCGTCATTCCCTGCGCGGCCTTGATCACCTGCTCACGTAGCTCAGGGTTTAGCGAGACGTCTACCTGAGCTCCTTCTCTCTTCATCTTTTCGGCGATCAGATCGAGCAGGTCAGCGAGATCTTGGAAGGATGGCAATGGGTAATCGATGACGGTAACGTCCTTTTCCAATTCTTGAGGGAGCTTAAGGATCGGCGATAGTACTATTAGGGTTTTCTTGCGGACTTTCAAACGAGCCGATAGATCGCGAAGTCGGCGGATGATGAGCGCGTCGGCGAGATATGGATGTAGGTCCTTGAATATAAAAAGCGCGTCCTCGTCGCACGACTCGACGAAATCTAGGGCCGATTGGACAGAAATTGCTCTTGCTCCGTATCCCGAGACCGGCTCAATGCCTTGTGTCGCAGTCCAAGTATAGACCTTCTTGCCCGACTGTGCCATTGCGCGGATGGCGTCTTCAACCCGCCGCTCTTCCCATGAAACGATGTAGATAATTGGATACCGCGCGCGGATCAGCGTGTTGATCTCATTGTCTGTCTTGGTGGTGGGCAAGTGGGTGCTCCTTCAGGCTATCGCGTAGGTGAGTTTTGTCGCAACAACCTTTTGCTCGTTGAAAACGCCTCAGTAAGAGTAGCACACGCAACGCAAGACAGTCAACGGATTCCGACTCGCACTCGGTTGGCAAGTTATATATTCTTCACTCTGCTCATGACGACATTCCATAAACATCATCATTTGTGTTGTTTAGGGCAGCACTTCACAAGCATCGTGCAGACATAATAATCTAAATCTAATAGATATCGTGCAGACATCGTTATCCTAAAGGGTGTCGCGCAGAAATCGTTATCCCAATAGATGTCGCACAGACATTGTCATCCCAACAAGCATCGCACGGACATCGTCACTGAGCGAAGCGAATGATCGTTCACAATACGTCCTCTGCTTCAACATCGGACTGATCTATGGTAATATCAGACTATGAGCAAAAAGACGGGAACTATTCTCGTAGTTGATGACGAACCGAACATCCGCCGCGTGTTGGAGGCAGTGCTGACGAAANATGGTCACACGGTACTCACCGGCGAAAACGGTCGTAAGGGACTCGAGCTTCTTAAGTCAAACCCGGGCATCGACGTTCTCATAACCGACCTCATTATGCCGGACATCAACGGAATCGAGCTTCTATCGGCGGCTAAGGAAGTAAACCCCAACATCTCAGTTTTAATGATCACAGCGCACGGAACGATCCAGAGCGCCGTCGAAGCGATGAAGCTCGGCGCGCTCGATTACATATGCAAGCCGTTTGACCTTGACGACATAAAACCTCTGGTTCAAAACGCTCTGGAGCGCAAGCAGCTAAACGAAGAAGGTCGCAGTGCGTCGGGCGTGAGTCTCGGCACAGGTATTTCGGGGTTTCAAATTCCAAAACAACCGCAGCCGCGAGCTGGTCGAAAGAGCAAGGCTGACGTATTGATCGGGACCAGTCCCGCTATGCTCGAGGTATTCAAGATGATCGATCGAGTTAAGGATAGTCGGGCCTCAGTGCTTATTCGAGGGGAAAGCGGGACGGGTAAGGAAGGCGTTGCCAGAGCGCTTCATTTCAATTCGGTGCGAGCTGATAAGCCATTTGTGGCTGTGGCATGCGTGGCTCTGTCGGAGCAATTGCTCCAAAGTGAGCTTTTCGGGCATGAGAAGGGGTCTTTCACTGGGGCGATCAGCCAGAAGAAAGGCCGGTTTGAGATGGCCAATCACGGGACTCTTTTTCTCGACGAGATTGGCGACATTCCTCCGACTGTGCAGATGATGCTCTTGAGAGTGTTGCAGGAGCGGGAGTTCGAGCGTGTCGGAGGAACGGAGACAATCAAGGTAGACGTACGGATGGTCACTGCAACAAACCAAAACCTCGAAAAGCTTGTCGAAGAAGGCAAGTTCCGGGAGGATCTTTTCTACCGGCTTCAGGTGATCACGATTCATATGCCGGCCCTGCGCGACCGGGTGGAGGACATTCCAGCGCTTGTCGAGCATTTTATAAGCATGTACGCTCCCGAGAACGGTAAACAGATCGAATACGCAAGCCCGGAGACGCTCGAAATCCTAACAAGATATAGGTGGCCCGGCAACGTGCGCGAGCTCGAAAACGCCCTCGAACGCGCGATTGTCCTTGCCGATCCTGATGCCCGCCTTATCACGCCGGATCTGCTGCCGAAAGAAATACTCAATGGTACTGGCACCAGGGTCTAAGGTTATCTGCGTTTTGAAGCACAGTGCGAACCGTATAATCCATGCTGAGGGAGGAATTGGTGGTGGAATTCTTCTTATTTTTCCCTCTCTTTTCTGGAGAAGTGAATTAGGTCCTGGCAGCAAGTTGCATTATTCGAAATGACTCTCCTGCCTTCTCGATGGTTTGCTTAATATCTTCGTCTGAGTGTGCAGCGGAAACGAATGCCGCCTCGAACTGCGAGGGGGCAAAGTACACTCCGCGATTCAGCATTTCGTTGAAGAACCGAGCGTATAGCGCCGTGTTGGATCTCTTTGCCGACGCATAGTTTGTCACTGGCTCGCTTGTGAAGAACAGTGTCATCATCGACCCGACTCTGTTGCTACGCACGGCGATACCGACGCGCTCAGCTTCTCGAATTAATCCATCGGCCAGTGTGCAAGACTTTAGCTCCAGTTCATCGTAGAAACCAGGTTGGCTGAGCAATTTGAGAGTTGCTATTCCGGCTGAGACCGCCAAAGGATTGCCGGATAGGGTTCCAGCTTGGTATACCGGACCGAGCGGCGCGACTTGCTCCATAATTTCCTTTTTTCCACCGTATGCTCCAACTGGCAATCCTCCGCCAATAATCTTTCCCAAACATGTCATATCGGGTTTGACTCCGTAAAGTTCCTGTGCCCCTCCGTAGGCGACGCGGAAGCCTGTAATCACCTCATCGAATATTAAGACAGCCCCGTGCTTGCTGCACAGGTCACGCAGCCCTTCTAGGAAACCTTCTGCCGGCGGAACCACACCCATGTTGCCCG
>JAOAGX010000155.1 GCA_026415535.1 Armatimonadota bacterium
AGATGTGTATAAGAGACAGGTACGTACTGGCGCGATTTGTCAGGTTGGCAAGATCAGAATGGTATTCCAGGCCATCCGAATGCAGACATATCTGCTCAGGCTTACGGGAAGTGGTATCATCGCAGACTTGCCGTGCCGCCGTCGGCTGTTGGGAAAACGATTAGTCGCTGGGAAGTTGCTGTAGACGGCTTCTATGGCAACCAGGCGTTGCTTTCGTGCCAATATGACAACATTGTCGTTACAAACGGCGGTCAGACTGTTTTGGTTGTATACCAGGAAGGAGCGCCCGATCATATTGCACTTGATTTCAAGCGAGGTGCGGATTCTGAGAACCTTCTCTATGGTCCGATCCGCAAGCCTAATACTCAAGTCGGGGCGTTCCTATTTTATTGGTACGACGCACCGAACAACAACGCGAATCCAAATCAGATGCCTTATCACCCGTACGGACTAATTGGAGATCCCTGGGTTGGTTACAACAACGGCTACTATTCGATGAGAAATCAGTACTGGTGGGAAGCCGAGTTTCAGGATATGCGGTTGGCGGGTGTGGACATCGCCGCGTTGATCTGCTGGGGCGATCATGCTTCGGTGGCTAGTTACGCGGTCCCGGCGCTGGATCGTAGCGGATGTGGAATCAAGATAGCTATGTTTGACGATACCACCTCCGAGTGTTGCGAGTGGAATGTGGACCAAGGTCGAAGCTACTATCCAGAACCGCGAATGCCTTTGTCAAACCCGGCGAACTGGACCTACTTTTACGATCGCAAGATCAAACCTTTCTTTCAGGCTATTCCGCAGAAATATTGGGCGACGCACAATGGTGCAAGTTTGGAAAATGGTGGGCGACCAATCATTATAACTTACACTATGGCATGGTTCAACGACGTATCTACTCATGGCAACGCACTTTGGCAGTGGGTAAAGGATCGGTTTGCTGCCGACTTCAAGGACGCCAACAACAACGGCATCGTTCCGTGGCTTATTCACGAGAACTCTTGGTTCGAGCATAACGCGGCGAATGTAGCGGACGGACGCTACGCGTGGGGTGCAGCTATCAGGTATGGGCTTACCTATAGCCACAACAGCTACCGTGTTACCTCAATCGGTCCCGGCTACGATGACCGCCTGATTCGCAGCCCAGGACGTTTCGACGATCGATACGACGGCCGTCGGCTGGTAAATTCCTTCAACTGGCAGGGCGCGTTCGAATCGGACTTGATAATGTTTGAGACTTGGAATGAACTTTGGGAAGGCACGTCGGTCCAAAGGTGCAAGGATTATCCACGTTCGACCGGAGGATATTTCCCGGAAACCTACTATATAAGTTTGTCTAGAGAGTTGGTTGAAAGCAGCGTAGGCTTCCGAGAGTTGGACGCAACATTCCTGCGCACATGGGAGATTCCAACCACGTTCAGGCGCGGCTCGTTAATGACCGTCAAGTTGCGAAATGACGGCTTCATGCCGTGGGTTGCGGGTACTTTTTCGCTTGGCGGTCGGCTTCTATATTCCTCAACTCGTCAAGTCGTCCCGAACACGGAGCGGTCTCTTACGGTTCTTTCCGAAACTGTCGTCAGCGGTTCCGAAGTAACCGTTCCAGTCGTTATCCCAACGGATTGGCCGAGTGGGTCGCAGTACTTGTTGCAGCTCGACATGATGTATGGTTCGACGTGGTTTTCGTCTTCGGGAGACCGACCGGTCACGGTTCCAATAAACCTTTCCCCGGCCGATAATACGGCACCCTCGCGAGTTAGCAGTTTTACTGCGACCGCTAGTCAGAGAAAGGTTACTCTTAATTGGCGCAATCCAACCAGCTCGGATTTTCGGGCCACCGTAATCAGAATGAGTACAACAGGCTATCCAGCCAACGCGTCGTCTGGCACGTTTGTAACGCATCGTTTTGCTTCGCCAGGCAGTTACGACTCGTTTATAGTGGCCAATTTGGCGCCAGGGGTGACGTACTATTTTGCGGCTTTTGCTCAGGACGTTGTAGGGAACACGTCAAGCTCGCGCACTACATCGGCGGTTCCGTTGGCGGATACAACCCCGCCTAGTTCGGTCTTCGAGTTTGCCGCGTCTCTACTCACAATGGATGACGTGGTGCTTACGTGGAAGACCCCCTCGGATTCCGACTACCGTCTTACTGTAGTCCGGTACTCGACCATTACCTATCCTACAAGTCCGACCGACGGTGTGCCGGTGTGCATTCAAAGTCTGCCTCCGGGATCAAGTGCGTCTTTTGTTCACGAAAACCTGCCTCAGGGTCGCAGCTATTACTATTCAGCGTTCGCTGTGGACAACGATTCGAACTACTCATCCCCAGCGCACGCATCCGTTACGTTAAGAGTTATCAACTGCTCCACAGTCAAACTGCTTCCGGATGGTGTCGAGGTCGAGCTGCGCGGCAATATTGTGACTGGTATCTATCCCGATTGTGGAGGTTTCTATATAGAGCAGCCCGACAGAATTGCCGGCATTAGGGTCGCGGCGTCATATCAGGGTTTGTCGATTGGAGATGTGGTAGATGTTGTTGGTACGATCAACACTTATCGGCCTGATATGCAGACGGCTGTCGAGCGCGAAATACGTGGGACCGTTATCCGGATAGGACACGTGGAACCGCTTGAACCGTGGTTGATGAACTGTCGGTCCGTTGGCGGAGTCGCAATCCCGCCTTATGTGCCTGGTGTCAACGAGCCTTACGGTCCGAACAACGTCGGTCTATTGGTTAGGATCGCCGGACGTGTGACTAAGGTGCTCACCAACTATATTCTTGTTGATGACGGCAGCAACGTTCGCGATCTCGATGATCGGATCGGAGTGCTTGTTGGATGTCCAGGCTCCCCGGGTGAGCTATTGGGACGAACAGTGATCGTGACTGGTGTTGTTTGTGGCAGCCGTCCTACCGGTTGGGAGACCAACCGACGCCTGATCAGGCTTCGAGACTGGAGCGACCTTATAGTTGTTGACTGAAGCGAGATCGCGCTTCTTTCCCCAAAGGTTATCGCGAAGATTTTCAAAATCGCGCCACCATTTCATAGCATAATTAGTTGCTCTGATCTGAACACGTTGTTCTTAGCGTGGTTCGTAATTCTAAGCCTGAGTGTTTATTCTTGCTTTGAATCGTCGTTCTGATCTTGAGTAGTCATTCTGACCTTGGATCGTCATTCTAATCTTGAATCGTCATTCTGGTCTTAAGTCGTCATTCTGAGCGCAGCGAAGAATCTCAATCTGCGCGGAGATCCTTCACTCCGCTCAGGATGACATCGACGTATCCTATCACGAGAGGACTGGAGGTTTACTATAAGGACTATCGCATCCGTCCGATACTAGGAGCCATTCTATCTGTGATGCACAGGCTTTATTTCATCGGAGGAGAACCGGGTTGGGAAGAGAATATTCTCCTGACAGAGTTCATCGCGAAAACGGGAAGGAACATCGACTGCGAAAGTGCTGAAAGTCGAAAACGCAAGACTGGGCACGTGTCTCATGAGTATCCCTTTCGAACTTTTACTCCTTTCGCGCTTTCGTGAGCAATCACTTTTTAGGAGGATCTAAATGGGACATCACGTTTTCAAGTATACAGCGGGTCCTTGGAACATCCACACGGGCGCCGATCCATTTGGACCGCCTGTGCGCGATGAGGTTGATTTCGCCGAGAAGGTAGCCAAGCTCAAGGAAATCGGCTATCACGGTATTCAATTCCACGATGATGACGTGGTTTCTGCCGAGGCTGATGTTGCCACCACGCAAAAGATTGCCGCGCAGGTGAAGAAGATACTTGATGAACACGGTATGATCGCCGAGTTCGTAGCGCCGCGTCTTTGGGAGCACCCAAACACGATCGATGGTGGCTACACTGCCAACGACCCGGCTATGCGTCAGTACGCGCTTGACCGTTCCAAACGTTCCATCGATATAGCCCACATGATCGGCACTAAGAACATTGTCCTCTGGCCTGCACGCGAGGGGACTTATATTCGAGAGGCAAAGGATCCTTTTACTGCCACTCAACGCTGTGTTGATTACATCAACGCGCTGCTTGACTACGACAAGGAGATTCGAATCATCGGCGAGATGAAGCCCAACGAGCCGATGGATCACGCTTACAACCCAACTTCAGGCCACTTTATCGCACTGGCGTACAAGACAATAGACCCCGACAGAGTAGGGGTCAACATCGAGAGCGCGCACGCGATTCTTGCCGGTCTAGACCCATCGGATGAGATGGCTTTTGCACTTTGGCATAAGAAGTTATGGGCCGTGCACCTCAACGACCAGAACGGGCTCAAGTTCGACGAGGACAAGGCCTTCGGCTCGGTGAACCTAAGGAGTGCGTTTAACCAGGTGTGGGTTCTGGATCGATATGGCTATGGTGCAAACGGCGAAATGGTAGGATTTGATGTAAAAGCCCTTCGTACAACCACTCCTGAGAAGCGCTATCAGCACCTGATAAACTCTAAGCGAATTTTCGAGCATCTTCTCGCTGTGGCTCGCTCGCTCGACACGGCTACCATAGAATCTTTCCGCGCAACCCGCGACTATGAGGGCCTGGAGCTTTACATTGTAGAGAAGTTGATGGGTAAGTAGCATCAGCTAGGAGGTTTGCCAAGTTGATCTTGACCGTCCGGGGTGTCTGCCTCGGACGGTCCTACTAAAGTAGCTTGTGTTATCAGTGCGTTATCTTCTTGAACAAGTGGACTCCGGAGCCGTAAAATACTCCATTGGCGCACGCGTCTCGTTTGTTTTATCGCTCGTAGTCTTGCTATTCGTATGCTCCGCATTCTTGATAGAGCCTGATTCGCTTGCGTTTGTGACAGCTTGGCCCGTCTGGACGTGGAGTTTCATCGGTTTTGTCTTGTCCGTGGCAAGTTGGCGATCTCGTAGACGTGCAGCGCTTTCCTTGTGCATAGTATGGTTCGTGTGGACGGCTGTAGCTGCTGAGGAACCGCGATCGGTTTTTAGAATGAGGTCTTGCCCAAATGCAGAATGGCACGCGGCCATGGAGCGCGGCGGTGGATTCCGCGTGGTCTCTTTAAACTGTGCGGGGGGGAGTTTTTTGGCCGCTTCAGAAGTGGCCAGGTACAAGCCGGACATTGTCTTGTTTCAGGAATCTCCTGCCAGAAAAGAGGTCGAAGTTCTGGCTCGTAAGCTGTTCGGAAGCCGTTGCAGTTTTGTCTGGGGAATCGACGCTTCTGTGATCAGCCGGTGGCCTGCCGAGCGAGTTGCAATGCCGCGGACACTGCTGCCATATTGCGCGATGGCCCGCGTAACTTTGCCAAGCCGGAAGCGAGTGGACTGCGTGAGTGTTCGACTCGCCCCACCTGTATTTCGGTTGGATCCGTGGCGATTGGATTGTTGGAAAGCCTATGCAGCAGATCGACGCAACAGGCGCAAGCAGGTAGCTGCAATTATGAATTATCTTAGAAGTAAAGACGCCGGTGCGCCGTTGGTTGTCGGTGGAGACATGAATTCCCCGGGCGGAGATGCTGCACTGTCAGACTTCCAAGGAATGTTGCGAGACGCCTTCAATGAAGCCGGGCGCGGTTTCTGCAACACGGTGCTCAACGATTACCCTGTACTCCGATTCGACCAGGTGTGGATATGCAACAAACTAAAAGCGT
>JAOAGX010000156.1 GCA_026415535.1 Armatimonadota bacterium
CGGGCTGGACAAGGTCACTAGTGAGCCTTTTAGGGTGACGGTTCCGGTAGACGAGGGTTCACGGATCGTTGTTGACGGCCAGAGCTTTCCCATATATGCTCTGTGGCCGAACCTGGTCCGCACCTCGCACCTACCGCCACAGGGTTTGGAGGTCCATGTTATTGACGGAGGTAGCGGCAAGCTGCCGGACTTCGACGGAAAGGTTGTGAAAAACAGTGCGGCTCTGGTGGACTTCAACTCGGGCACTGAGTGGCTGAATGCTCCAAGATTAGGGGCGCGGGTCTTGATTTTTGTCGAACCGGATACGACGATGCGCGGCGAGGGAGAAGCCAAATTCAGCGCGATTCCGGTTTCGATGCCTCGGTTTTGGATTTCGAAGGCCAACGCTGCGAAGATCCGCAAACTTATCGCCCAGGGCAGGGCCAAACATGCCAGGGTTTACTGCAACATGCCCTGGGAAAAGGTCCGGGCGCGCAATATCACGGGAGTGATCGAGGGAACCGATCCCAAGCTCAAGAATGAGTGGATCGTTTTGCACGCCTACTACGACGGAACCTCAGTCGTTCCAGCTCTTGCGCCCAGTGCAGAGGCGTCTTGTGGGATATCGGCTCTCCTAGAGCTTGCTCGCCTTTATAAGCGGCCGGAATTTGCCCCGAAGCGTTCGGTGATGTTTATTGCTACTAGCGGCCACTTCCAAGGGCTGGCCGGGATGCGTTACTTCATCGAAAGGCATATAGATTCTTACCGCCTGCCTGGATCCGCTGACAAGATTCACGCCGTGATGAACTCATTGTGGCCGGCAGGCAAAACGAAACTACCTCCATTCCCACCGATTATCCTGGGTCTCATACTTCTGCTGATCGTGTGGTGGATATGGGGAAAGCTGAAGCCTCTGCGAAGTCATACCAAAGCAATCGTTGTGATCCCGATTGTACTGGCCGGACTGGTCGTATGGTATACGTACGGGTTGACCACCAGCTTTGTGAAAGGCTTCGACTATCCGATACCGAAACCTCCCAAGTTCTATATTTGGTGCGGGCTTGATCTTTCGAGTCAGACCCAGGGCGTCGGGATTTTTTACAAAGGCTACTTCTATGACTACCGCGAGGACATCCAAGGTAAGTTTTCCGACCTAGCAAGTCGAACTCGCGAGAACTCGGAGCGTGTCGCGTTAGCACTTGGGTTCTTCGAGACAAAAGCGGCACGTTTTGCCGACGGGGTCAACCCGATAACCGGCAAAAACTGGCGCAACTTTGTGCCCGGCAAGTTTGCCCTCGACAGCGAGGTCGTCACGCTGGCTGGAGGTAGAGGGGTTTCGTTCGTTTCGATAGACGACGGTCGGCAGCTCGTTGATACCCCGTTTGATAAGCCGGAGAACGTCAACTTTGGCAACCTCCATAAGCAGTTGGTAATGATTGGGTGCCTGATCGACCATTGGTTCCGTGACACAAATACCGCACTTGACGAGGAGATCATCCCGGCGGACGTTGTCGATCGACAGACGATCCGTGTGGCGGACCCGCTGCAGATTGGTTACGTGCAGGGAGTTTACACAAACAAGCTAGGCAGCGGCACAAGCTACTACAAGCCCAAGACCGAGAAAACACTGCCAGTGATTGGCACAGACGGTACGATCAAGCTTACTAGCGCGCTGCCCGACGACACGCGGAAAGTGTTCATCCGACAAAAGCCGCTTACCAAGCTAGGCGTGCCAGAACAATGCAACTTCACACGTATGGGTCTGCAAGGAGGATTCGCTCGGCTAAGCGGTAACGTAGTCCAATATGATCCCCGGCGTAGCTTTGTGCCCAATCTAAAGGTGGGGGACTGCTTAGCAGTTGTTCGCAGCGCACACAAGTCGTTTATGGGCGTGAGGGCGAACATTATTGACAAGACTACCCCGGAGCAGGGATTCTTCTCGATTCCCGGTGTCGCACCTCTGACCGCCTACGGCTGGCAGCGAATGACCTCTATTGGCGCTTACAAACTCGATGCCGTCAACGGTGATATCATCTGCGCACCAGACCAGGGCTCTTACGGACAGTTCTACCCAACCAGCTTCCCGATCACTACGGGCTACAAGGACATGCCGGTGATCGTGTTCGACTGCAAGGCCACCTCGGTATACGATCTGGTTGATCCGCAGTCATTGAGGGCGCTGGCCGGGTTGTCGGTCTACGAGGGGGATACCAATGGTGCACCGAGGCAGTTCGGGTTTGCTGTAGCCGTGCCGGAACCGCAAAATCCTCACGTTGAGGATATGGCGGTTATTTTCACCGAGGATACGAAGAAAACCATGTCGCTCGCGACAGGCGCATCAAACGAGCTTAAACGCATCAGGTTGAAGCTTGTGATGAGCGCGGGCCCGGCTGCTAACCGACTCCTTTTGTTGAACTCTACCCTTGGCAACGAGGTAATCCCGGCAAACGTGGTCAAGGTTAATGGTCGCGTAATCAACGATAAGGCGGTGCCGGTTGACGCATCGTGGCAGGTCAAGGTGCAGGGTGCTTATCTTGATCGGGAGTGCGTCGGCAAGAACTACTACTTACTTGGACCGGGTGAGCAGGATACCTCTGTCACCATGGGCGTCATCGGCCTTTCAAGGGAGATTCTGCCAAAAGTAACACCGGAAAAGAATCGCATTTATGTCAAGACTAACCACAACACGGTTGCCCCAGCGGAGCTTGTGAAGGTCATCACTCTGGACAAGCCCTGGTATGAGAAAGTTGTTGGTGTTTACACCGACAAGGAGGGCAAGGGCAAGAATTATCTGCGCCCGGCGCCTAACCAGCAGACAGCTACCTCGCTCAAGAGCAACCAAGTGTGTGTAACCAACGACTTTCCGGAGACCGAGGAAGTCTACGTCAAGGTGGTCAGGAATCGGTATGCCGAACTTGTTGAGGATTCGTCGAGTGGTATTGCAAGGCTGGCAAGCGGGTCTGCCTATCCATATTCTAGCGCAAGTAGGATCATAGCAGCTGGAGTTGACGCGATCGATGTGAAGGCCGTGATTATGGGGGAGAATCCGCTTCAGGTAAGAGCTGAAGGTGTTTACACCAGTGAGAAACTGACTGGACCCAACTACTACCGGCCCGCTTCACCGGAAGAAGGTATCAGGGCGCTTGCTGTTGACGGCCCCGTTTTGACAACTCCTCTGCCCAAGGACAAACCTTCTAGGACCGTATGGATCAAGACAAACCAACCGAAGCCGATCAAAGCTAATGCTGTTCGCTGCCTTGTTATGGACACTCCGATAGAGGTATTCGTCGAGGGTGTGTACACAAATCCCAAATGCAAGGGCAAGAACTATTGCGTATCCAAGTTCGGTACTTCGTATAACAACGCCTCGCTTCTGCGCGGAGAGATAAACTTGACCTCGGACTTACCTGAGGACGTGAAGCGAGTCTACATAAAGCCGTTTGCTCAACCGGAGGGAATCGGCTACGACGTGACCGAGGGCGGAACTATTGACGAAACCGCCTACAAGGTTGCCTCCGATATGTGGAAGCTAGACGAGTTCAGGTTGAGCGCGCTTGCTGCCAAGGGTGTTGTGAACGAAGGTCTCAATGCTCTGCACGCTGCGGCCAAGTCTTATCTGGATCTTGCCGAAAAGGCCAAGGACTCGCTCAACTACAGTGTTTTTGACTCCTACTGCCGCGCGGCTTGGGGCTACGAGGCTAGAGCTTATCCCGAGGTCACGTCAAGCGCGCAAGACGTGGTCAATGGTGTCATATTCTATCTGTTCCTAATGCTGCCTTTCGCTTATTTCTGCGAGAGATTATTCTTCGCGTTTCCTACTCTCGGGCGACAGCTCCTGGCGTTCTTTGTGATATTCTTGGGGTTATTTATCGTGTTCTACTTCGTGCACCCTGCATTTCAGATAGTCGGCCAAGCGTCGCTCGTTATTCTGATCGCGTTTGTAATGCTGGCGCTCAGCCTGCTCGTAATATCGATAGTCACAGGTAAGTTCGAGGATCAGCTCAAGCAGTTCAACCGCAGCGTCTCTGGAATACATAAGGCCGACATACGCCGAATGAGCGTCGCTGCGGCAGCTTTTTCGCTAGGCATTTCGAACATGAGGCGGCGCAAGGCACGGACGGTTTTGACTTGTATCACGCTGATCCTGCTGACGTTTACGGTGCTGTCGTTCACGTCGATTGTGTCGGTTCTTCGTTTCAACAAAGTCCCGGCGAAACGAGACGCTGATACGCATGTTTACGACGGAATTATGATCCGCACGGCGATGTGGGATCCATTGCAGGAAATCGCGTATCGCCATCTAAAGGACGAGTTCGGTAACGAGGGCAAGAGAGGCAAAGTCTACCCCGTTGCTCCAAGGGCGTGGTTCTTTGGAACGGTGCTTGGGGAACAGTCATTCCTTACCCTTCGCCGGGGCGCTGAGTCATATGATGCTAAGGCAGCGGTTGGGATGATGCCGGATGAGGCGGAAATCATGGATTTCAATACCACGAACAGAAAGGTCTTCGTGGCAGGCGACTGGTTCGGCTACAAAAACGGCAAGCGTGTGAAGGAGCCGGTAAACCCTTATTCAATGATCATTCCGGACGCTATAGCGGAGAAGCTCAAGATCACCCCGGCAGACGTGGGCAAGGCAAAAGTTGAGTTTGCCGGGGCCAAGTATACCGTAATAGCAATTATCAAGAACGATCTGTTCAAGAAGGTGAAAGACCTTGACAACGAGCCGCTTACGCCCGTTGATTTTATCCTGATGAGCAAGCAAGGGCAACAGCAGCAGTCTGGCGGCGAAGCAGGATTCCGCGAATACACGCATCACGAGCCCGCGAATACATTCATTGTGCCGTATGATACCTTGATGAGTCTCGGTGGTGACGTAAGGTCGATAGCGATCAAATTCGCCACTGCCGAGGAGGTACAACGTCAGCTCGAAAACCTTATGCCTAGGCTGGGTCTCAACCTATATGCCGGCATTGGTGGTTCGATATACCGGTATAGCTCGATTGCTGCAAGTTCGAGCAAGGGCTTCTCAAATGTCTTTATTCCGGTGCTTATAGCGGCCTTGATCGTCCTTAATACCATGCTGGGTTCGGTGTACGAGAGGGTGCGCGAGATCGGCATATTCAGCTCTATAGGTCTTGCCCCGAACCATATTGCAATTCTGTTCATTGCGGAATCAATGGTTTACGCGAACCTGGGAGCGGTGGCCGGATACGTTATAGGGCAGGCGGTCAGCAAGCTGCTGATGACCACGCAGCTTTTGCCCGGGTTGTATCTTAATTTCTCGTCTATGTCGGCGGTCACGAGCACTTTAATAGTAGTAGCTGTGGTGCTGCTTAGCACTCTCTATCCGGCAAGGAAAGCTTCCGAAGTAGCCACGCCGGCGGTGGATCGTACGTGGAGGGTGCCTGACCCGGTGGGAGACAACTGGGACATAGTGTTGCCATTCGCAGTTACGGGTGAGCAGGCGGCCGGAGTGAACAACTTCCTCAAAGAATGGTTCCAGGCGTATGAGGAGTATTCGATAGGCGATTTTGTGACCCAAGACGTGAGGACGAGCCAGTTTGAGACGGATTACGGCACGGCCTATCAGATATCATGCAAAGCTTGGCTTGCGCCGTTCGACTTGGGTGTCAGCCAGATAGTAACTTTACAAACCGTGCCGACTGCGATGGAAGACGTTTTCGAG
>JAOAGX010000157.1 GCA_026415535.1 Armatimonadota bacterium
AGATGTGTATAAGAGACAGCTACTACATACTCCCATTCAACAACAATATCTTCGGCTGGTGGTATAACGTAAACCTTTTCCAGAAACACGGTTGGAAGCCTCCCAAGACTTACGACGAACTTTTGGTTCTGTGCGAAAAAATCAAAAGTACCGGAATTGCTCCCATAACATTCCAAGGCAAATATCCGAACTACATGCTCAGGGGGTTTTTCTTGCCGTGGGCGATCAGTGCTGGAGGTTTCCAAGCATTTGAAGACGCCCAGAAGCTCAAACCAGGCGCATGGAAGAGTCCGGCTTTTTTGAAAGCCGCTCAGATGATTGCGGAGCTGCGTGACAAAGGTTACTTCCAAAAAGGCGCGATGGGCATGGACCACACAGGTTCGCAAATGGAGTTCGTGCTTGGCAGAGCGGCCATGATTCCGTGCGGAACTTGGCTTGGTTCCGAAATGAAAAACCAAATTCCTCCAGGTTTCAAAATGGCTTACATCAACACTCCTATTCTGAGAGACGGCAAAGGCGATCCTTCGATCACCTGTTCAGGCACGGAGGTGTGGATCGTACCAAAAGAAGCGAAACACCCCGAAATCGGTGCGGACTTCTTCCGGTTCATGACCTCGCTTGAAATGGCGAAGAAGTTCGTCAAACAGAAGCAAACTCTGATGTCCATCAAAGGCAGCGATCAAATTGAGCTGCCTCCAGATCTTGTCGCGCCGGCCAAATGTCTTCGAGAAGCCAAAGCCACGTGGGATGCAGACTTTGCCGATTGGTACAAGGCTATGAACAAGGAGGTCGAAGCCGCTATTGCAGCGTTGCTTTCGGGCGAGATTACTCCGGAAGAATGCTGCGAGCGAATGGAGCGGGCGGCCGAACAGACTCGCGTAGACGAGTCGATACCAAAACATTAAATCAGTTCTCTTGGACGGCGCGAATGATCAGGCGTGATAAGCATTTAGCAATAGCGGTTTTCCTAGGGCCAGCTATGGTTTTATACGCAGGGTTCTTCGCGCTGCCTATGGCGCAAGCCTTTTATGTCGCCTTGTTTCGTTGGCGCGGTGTTTCGTTAGATAGGCAGTTTGTCGGTTTTGAGAATTTCTGTAAGCTCCTCACCAACGATCCCGTATTCTGGCAATGTCTGATGCACAACTTGGCGTTTCTTGTCGTATCGCTGGTAGTGACTATACCACTCGCGCTCTTCTTCGCATCCGTCCTTTCGGGACGGCTTCATGGTTCACAAACATACAGAGCGGTCTTTCTGTTCCCTAACGTGATATCGATTGTGGCCGTTGCGGCATTGTGGTCGTTTGTTTACCATCCGACCTTTGGAATACTGAACTCGTTTCTCAAGAGCATAGGCTTGGAACGTTACACTACTGGATGGCTTGGCGAGCCCAAAACCGCGCTGCCTTGTGTTATAGCGACGAGCATTTGGTATTCCCTGGGTTTCTACATAGTGCTCCTCCTGGCAGGTGTGCAGAGCATTCCGAGGTCGTTCTACGAGGCAGCTTGGATTGACGGAGCGGGAGGATGGCAATCTTTCCGATATGTGACAATACCGCTTGTTTGGGAAATTTTGAAACTTGCAATTGTGTACCTGATCATCCACACCATTAACATATTCGGTCTTGTTTGGGTTATGACCGAAGGAGGACCTAATTTCCACACGGAAACGCTTCTGACGTATCTATACCGCCAGGCATTTGTTCAGAGCAATTTCGGCTACGCAACGGCGCTCGGTGTGGTCGTGTTCGTAATCATATTTGGAATAACGGTCATCGCGAACCGGCTAATGAAACGGGAAACGGTGGAGTACTAACTTGGACAGCGAGGGATATACTTCAAACTACCAAACTCGCCCTCTAAAGCGGGGCTCGAGGTGGAAGAACTTTCTGCTTCATGCGGTGCTGATTCTCTATTCCGCCATTGTTGCCTACCCTATGCTATGGCTGCTGCTAGCGTCGCTGAAAAGCTCGAGAGAGTTATTCGAGTCGCCGTGGGGTTTACCGTCTCCACCGCAGTGGGGCAATTTTGCCAAGGCTTGGGTCGAGGCTGGCATCGGACGCTATTTCTTGAACAGCGTTTTCGTGACCGTCGTCTCAATGTTCTTCATACTACTGATAGGATCAATGGCTGCTTACGCGCTGGCGCGCTTTGCCTTTCCCGGACGAGGGGTAATTCAAAGCGCCTTCACAAGCGGAATGATGTTTCCGGTATTTCTCGGAATCGTGCCATTGTTCCTCCTTCTGCGCAACCTAGGAATGTGGGACAACTATTTCGGCCTGATCACTGCGTATGTAGCCTATTCGCTGTCGTTTACCGTGTTTATCCTCACAGGTTTCTTCAAGCAACTTCCTAACGAACTTGCCGAGGCCGGTCTGATCGATGGTTGCTCGCACTTCGCTGTATTCCGAAAAATCATGCTACCCCTTGCCAAGCCAGGTCTGATCACTGCCGGCATATTCAACTTTTTCGGTATCTGGAACGAGTACCCGCTGGCATTGGTAATAATTGCCACCGACAGCCTCCGCACACTGCCTTTGGGCATAGCCAATCTCTTAATGGTTCAACATTACGAAACCGACTGGGGAGCCTTGTTCGCGGGATTGGTTATCGTTATGTTGCCAACGCTAATTGTCTACCTGATCTTTCAGCGACAGATTACTGAGAGACTAACGGCAGGCGCGCTAAAAGGGTAGTTTTTCTCTTCTATTTTTGTTGTGAAGCCTCAACCAATAAGAAAAGGGGCTTTGATTTGGCGTGTATCCTTGCTTTGCGGGAAGAGTAAAACAACAGGGTGCAACCGAACAATATCACAGCGCGTATATAGTTGTAGAAGAACAGTAGACAACCTCTGTTTGATCACACCGTCTGAAGCCGAGATCCGAGACCAGACTTGTGGAACAACTGTAATTAGACTGCTGATTTCAAAGCATCTTCTCCTATTGAAGGCTTCTTGGCTTGCAGTTTTTGCGGTCTTTTGCACAGCGTTTGACAGCGCTAAGACGAACGTTATGAGGACGATGCATAGCCTGCTTCTCCAAATTAATAGGCCATGTGTTAGACGTGCTGTGATGGTTGTCGTCCTTGCAATCGCACTGATTACACCTGTCTTTTTTATGCAGACGTCGACCAAAAGTTCGCGATCACCGAGGCCGCCGCGGCCGGTCGAGCTTGTTCTCAGTTCTACACAGGCTGACGCCCTTTTTGGCGACAAATATAAGAAGCAGGTTACGCACAAATGGCATCCGCCACACTACCTAAAAGTGTGGATGGCTAGACACAAAGGAAGGATTTTTCGAGTCATACAGCTTCCTCGCTGTGAACATCTCGAGACGGTGATTACCTACAATCCATCTGGGGAAACACTGAAGGCAGCCAAGTCCAGAGTTGGCGGTGTGGCGGCGGTTACAGGAAGTTATCACCACCCTCGTTCAATGGTTCTGGCAGACTTTTTACAGCGAGACGGATGCGTGCTAGCAGGTGCTCGTACCGGTCGATGTCTGCTTTCAGTCAACGCGGATGGAATTGTTGATATTTCCACCGAGTATAGCGGTATCAAGGGAGTATCCGGCGTAAGTGCGCTTGCGTTGGGACAAAGGTTAGTTCCGCTTGAGCGAGACGGTTTCTCGATAGCATTCATGAACCGAGTGACTGACCGCATGGCTATCGGTGTAAACAACAATTTTATCTTTATCGTGCAGGGCAAATCGGATATTTGGCGGCTTGCGCATTTTATTCGTACCAAACTTCCGGTAAGGGTAGCAGTAAACTCCGACGGAGGCCATGTAGTGAGGGGCAAAGCTCCTGTTCATGTGGTTTTTCGATGGCGTTAAGATCTTCGGGAACCATACGCACGAATCTTGCGTAAAGGTATGTGAAGACAGCGATTCATCTTCTTCTCCTTTCACCTCCTAAACCAAACCCCGGGTCAAAAACCGGGGTTTGGCGCTGTATATGGGAACAAATATGGAATGTGGTTCGTATTAATAGACTGAAAGCAGGCCAACTTCTCTCCTTTCTCCTCCTTCCCTTCCGCCCTGGTTCTGATAAGAACCGGGGCCAGTTTTTGTACCACATCTTTGCCAAATATGGGATGATAGACGATGGCGTTAATGGCTGCTTAGTAAATAACCTCGTGGATTAGCCGAGTATCCGGAGCATAATTTCCAATAGAATAAGCACCGAGTATCATTTGACGGACAAGAGGAACGCGGTCCATATTGTTGGCATGGATGACCGCGAGACAATCTCCCCGCACTACTCTATCGCCAAGCTTTTTTTCTATTACTATGCCAACAGCCGGGTCAACCGTATCTTCAATACGTTCCCGACCTGCTCCAAGTATGCAGGATGCTCTCCCAATTGCCGCGCCGTCTATGGATTCCACCACACCCGAAACCGGACTAATGACATCTACCTTTTTTGCAGCGCGAGGTAGTATCGAGGGATCGTCAATTACTCGCACGTCTCCCCCCTGAGCTTCTACTAGCCTTTTAAATACGCATAGGGCATCGCCCGAATCAATGGCTTTGGCCGAAGCAGAAACGCGCTCCTCCTGCGACACACCATGTCCAACCAAGTTTAGGATTATCGCCGAAA
Organism: Armatimonadota bacterium; assembly: GCA_026415535.1. Taxonomy (GTDB): domain Bacteria; phylum Armatimonadota; class UBA5829; order UBA5829; family UBA5829; genus CALJES01. Next base: position 4,597 of record JAOAGX010000157.1, read on the forward strand.
GTTCTATACACAACTCTCTTAAATCCGAAGGTCCTCCTCCCTGTAGGGTCTCGATTGCCTCCGCAACCTCTAGAGCGTTGCCAACTGCGCGGCCAAGCGGTTGGTTCATATCAGTAACGGCTACAGCCATCCTTCGACCGAAACTGCGTCCTATTTCCATCAACATTTGTGAAAGATATCGGCCGGCCTGAATGTGCGGCATGAATGCACCACTTCCAACTTTGACGTCCACGAGAATAACATCGCTTCCGCAGGCGATCTTTTTGCTCATAATGCTTGCCGCAATTAGAGGGACCGAGTCAACTGTTGCCGTCACATCACGCAACGCATATATCTTCTTGTCGGCAGGTACAATGTTGGCAGTTTGTCCAGCTATCGCCGCTCCAATATCGGCAACTTGTCTGATAAACCTGTTTATGTCCAGTGCTGTTGTCAGCCCCGGAATGGATTCGATTTTGTCTATGGTTCCTCCCGAAAAGCCAAGTCCCCTACCCGACATTTTCGGAACCTTGAGCCCACAAGCGGCAAGCATGGGAACCAGAACAATTGTGGTTTTGTCCCCCACCCCTCCACTGGAATGCTTGTCCACCTTTGTTTCAGGAATTGCCGAAAAATTTAGCACGTCGCCGCTGTCTATCATTACCCTAGTTAGTGCCATCGTTTCTTGGAAACTCAGACCACGAATGTACGCAGCCATTAGGAAGGCTGACATCTGATAATCAGGGATGCGGCCGGCTGTGTAATCGAGAACGATTTGTCTAATTTCGTCATCCTCGAGTTCACGACCATCTCGTTTGGCAGCAATGATATCAGCCGTGGTGGTCATTTCCCGCTTGTCCGCTATGAGAGCGTTGCAGATTGGTGTAAAAAAGCAGGGCTTTGGGGGTTCTGGAAGCTAGCAGCCTAAAGGTTTACCGGAACCTCAGCTCCACCTTGCGCAATAGATTGATCAGAAGCTGCAAGTAGACGAACCATCCTGAGTCCGCTTTCTCCATCACTGCGCGGTGTCTTTCCTGTTTCTATAC
>JAOAGX010000158.1 GCA_026415535.1 Armatimonadota bacterium
GTGTATAAGAGACAGGTGTACTGCTCACTCGATAGCGTTTGTATTGCCTTAGAACTACGTTTAATTCTCCACGTTCGCCAAGTCGTTCCATCATCGCGTCGACCGGCATTATGCCATCTGTGGAGTAGCTGGTCAAGATGAATCTAGCGCGCAGAGCTCCGATAAGGTCTTCTAAGGCCTCGAGCGCACTTGACCGGTAGCAATAGGAACTCCTGCGAGAAGTTCGCCAATCGGTTCTGATGGCGGCCTTGTCCCGGGCACCGTTGCCTGATATGTAACGGCTGACCGATGGTTTGTCCCAGAGGGCCACAGTGTTGAGCAGATGGTAGTTTGCGCCGTATTGGTGCTGGTTATATGGAGGGTCGAGATAGGCGATGTCGCAGTCAAGCCTGCGTGCGACCTCAGCGGCATCCTCGCGCAAAACCTGATTTATCTGACCGTTATCAAAGAAGACAGGTGGTCTCACAGTCAATCGGCTGCGGATGCGATACCATGCGGTTTTCGTCTTACCGCCCCAGCCGTTGTGGAACCCCTTGAAGACTCCGGATGTGTTGCTGCAATAAGACGCTTGGAAGATCAGCGGAGCCAGCAAAACAGCTTCCTCGAAACTGTCTATCACTCCGGCTTCGCGCCAAGTCATAATCTGTTCGCGAATAGCGTCTATGCGTCGCCCGTTTGACTGGGTATAGAACATGCGCTCTCTTGATGTGTCGTAGTTCTCGTCGTCTTCCGGACAGTAGTGAGTTGCTATGTACCCTTTTACTCCGGGAAGCTCGTTCAAAAATGCGAACGCAGCCCTCATTCCGTTGAGTTGACGAAATTCCGGCGGCCTATTGATCTCGATATATGCGCGGTTTATTACCTCGCAGTAGGGTTCCCAATCGTTGGCTATTACGCGGAATCCTCTCACCTTGGCTAGTCGCGAGACGACCCCGCTTCCTGCGAATAGGTCGACAAAGGTACCCCGGCTCACGCCAGTGAGGCGTACGGCGGTGTCGATCAGAGGCAGGAGTTTGCGCTTGTTGCCGATGTAAGGAATTAATTGATCCGTAAGGTAATCGCAGGAAGCGGCAACATCCCTGCGGACAACTTCTGAGCGCTCAGTGATCATGGTGTTCATGTGAATCGCTTGTATGTATCCCGGTTGAAGAAGGTGTCCAGACGGCATGATAGCTGTGCCCATCTTGTGTAAGCAGGTTCGTCCTACCTGAAGCGGGATCGATCAACACAACGTCGCGACGTCCTTTCACTTCATCGGAGAGGGTTGCCAAAATCTTGTCTCCTGCGGGCGAATAGCTTATCTCCTCAAATAATCCTGATGCCACCACTTCAACTCGTCCATCGGCCAGGTCGATTCTGATCAATCCCGGGTTGTAACCGGGCTTTCCGAAAATCATGGGGATTATGATGGCCGATCCGTCCGGAGCAAAAGTCGCCGGGCCTATCTTGCGGTCCTTGAAGGACTTGAATCCTATCAGTCTCAACCGTTTTTTCTGAGTCGAAAAGATCATTAGAAATCCATCTTTGCCACAGACTACAGACACAGCAAATCCTTTTACTGGGGCGGCCCAGGTCAGGCCGGTTAGCACGACACGCTCGTCCGGCGTGATTCGACGTCTCATTTTGCCTTCTTGCTCCAGCAGTTCGTTTAGCAAGCTCGCCCAAATCGTTCCTGGAGCAGGCATTATAAATGGAACTGGATTGTGGGCGATCAGGCACACGATGGATTCGTTACCTTCGGAATCCCTTCGAATTCCAACTATGGACTCCGAATCAGGCGCCCACACATAGCTGCGATACAGTGGCGTTTCTCCGTGCGTTAGCGGGTTTGACAGTGCTTCGCGCATCTCGAAGGCTGTGGGAAGTATCGGGCGTAAGTTATCACCATTCTTGTCCGCAACGAATACCCTCCCGCTGGAGATGAATGACAGCTTTTTGCCGTCAGGAGTGTATTGCGGTTCCTTCTTGGGCCCGGTCGAGCTTGTGAGCCAGTTCGGTTCTCCGCCTCGTGCGCCGATTGAAAAGATCTGATCCGATCGCCCGAATCTACCTACGCATATGATACGGTCACCTTTGGGTGAGATATAAGGGGCCGAACGAACATTAGCACCCGTGGTGAGACGAATCCGGCCCGAGCCGTCGGGGTTGATTGCCCATATTTCGGCCGACCCTGTCGATTCAGAGACAAATATGATCTTGTCCAGAAGCCTTGGTCCCGAGAAAAGTTCTATTTTGCCAGTGGCAACGGCAAGTAAGAACGCAGTTGTTGCGATTGCCAAAACAAGTATCGCTATTCCGCGGTATTCAGAATTGCGAAGGATAGCCGGCATTCCCATAGTAGACGTTTCTTGTGATCTCCCCTTTGCTCTTGTTGACGCTTTACACGCCGGGCTTGCATAATCCTCTAAGCCTTTGGGGCGCGTTACTTTAGCACCGCTTTCGGGAGAGGCGCGACTAGACTCACGCGCTTCACAGAGGAAACCTCCGGGCCTTTACTAATACGCCTTCGGTGTGCCATAATATGCGCTGGACAGAATAGTATGAGCACCAGCATAAAGCAAGTTAGCAAAACAACCGAGGTCGACGAGCGCAACGCGGCGCTAGTTGCAAATGCTAATGCCATCGCCGCACTTGCGTCCGCCATTGAGGGCACGCTTGGGCCAAAGGGACTAGATTGCATGCTCGTCGATCGGTTTGGCGATACCACCGTCACAAACGACGGTGCGACGATTCTCGATCGCATAGACACGGCTCATCCGGCGGCCCGCATGCTTATCAAGGCCGCTCGGGCTCAGGAAGAGGCGATCGGCGACGGAACCACCACCACAGCTATCCTTGCGAGTGCGCTTGTCACCGAAGGTGCAGCTCACGTGACAAGGGGCGTGCCTGTCACCAAGGTGATAGAGGGGATGCAACTTGGGGTCGCCGAGGCGCTTGGGTTCATCGAATCTCAGTCGAGGCCGATTGAGAGCGTCTACGACGACGCACTTTTACGAGTTGCGCTAATTGCGGCGCGCGGACATGAGGATATCGCGGAACTGATTGTCGAGGCTGCGCGTCTAACGGGGACGGATGCTCTCCGCGACCCCGCGTTTTCGCTTGCAGATGCGGTGATTGCCAAAGAAGGGGCGCCAAACGAAGTTTTCGCGGGGATTATTCTTGACAAGCAGCGCGTTAGCCGTCAGATGCCGCGTTCGGTGGAGAATACGAAGGTTCTGATTGTCGACGACGCGCTCGAGCCTCCGCAAATCGAGGACGATGCGCTTGGAACCGAAGCCGGCTTTGCCAAACACCTGGCCCTCCAAGAGGAGTTTCGGGCCAATATCAAAAAGCTGATCGATCTGGGTATCAAATTCGTCGCGGTAGCAAAGGGCGTAGACCCGATTGCGGAGGAGCTTTTCACCGATGCCGGCGTGTTTGCCGTGCGTAGACTCAGCTCGAGGGACATATCTAGGCTGGTGGAGCTAACTGGTGGTCGGACAATCAAGCGAGCCGGGCTGGCCAAAGATCCAGCGGAGCTTAGAAGTTTGTTAGGCTCGTGCGACAGGGTATACGAGGATGAAAAACTCGACCATATAAGACTGATAGGCAGATCGGGGACGCAGATGGCGACTGTGCTGGTCGGTGCTTCGACGCGCGAGGTGCGAGACGAGCGCGAGAGAATCGCTCGTGATGCGGCCGGGGCGCTTCAGGCTGCAGTCACCTCGGGCGTGGTTGCTGGCGGAGGGGCGGTCGAAATAGCAGCGTCCCAACGGGTGCAGGCTTTGAGAGAAAAGGTGCGTGGGATGACGGCATACGGCGTCGAAAGTGTAGCCGCCGCGCTCAAGAGGCCGCTTGCGCAGATAGTGGCCAATGCAGGGTTCAACCCGCTCGAAAAAGTCGAGGATGTGATCGCTGCCCAAGGTGAATCGGGCAATTACGCGCTGGCAGTCGACTGTGATACGGGCGAAATCGTTGATATGGTCGAGCGCGGAATACTGGATCCGACCGGTGTCAAACTTTACGCGATACGTGCTGCCGCCGAGATCGCCGAAGCTATCTTGCGGATTAATACCGTTATTAGAAAACGCGAAGAGTCTGGAGCACCGCCAAAGGAAAGCGCGACCGATGGCGAATCGGTCTGAGGACGTAATGGTTAGCTGTCTTCCGACTCTCAAACCATCAAACGCTCAAAATAACAAACCAAGGGAACATGAAACACAAAAAACAAGACCAGGATGATCACAACGTAAAGGCCGATTCTGGGGAGGAGCGAGCGTTGCAGGAGGCCAGCGAGCAAACTGTGTCTGTGACCGAGGATGTCGAGCCGGACCGGCTTGCCGAACACATCTCGGCGCTGCAGGAGGAGCTCGATCAACTAAGAAAAGACGTCGAGGAGTCCCAGAATCATTATCTGCGTGTACTTGCCGACTTCGACAACTTCCGTAAGCGGCAGCGAGAGGAGACGGCACGGCAAGTGGGTCTTGCTCGCGAGGAGCTGCTTCTGAAGTTCCTGCCGCTCGTTGACAACCTCGAGCGCACTCTTGAAGCCGCCGAGGCGCAGCACAGTTATGAATCCCTTGTTGAAGGTGTCTCTCTCACTCTGCGGCAGGTCAAGGAAATGCTCCAGAAAGAAGGTGTGGAGCCGATCGATGCGGTCGGGCAAGAGTTCAACCCCGAGCTGCACGAAGCTATGATGCGCGTCGAGACCGATGAGTATCCTGAAAACACGGTTATCGACGAATTCGAGAAAGGCTATACTCTCAACGGCAAGGTTATTCGTCCTGCAAGGGTGAGAGTAGCAACGGGAAGCTGAAAACGGCCTACCAAAGATCGCTTTGGCTATTGACGTGAATTACGGGCTTGGTTCCTTCCCATCCGAGTGCGCCCCGGACCTTCAAGAACAATCCGTTCTCGGGCAGCGGTACTCCGTAAAGGACGATCTCAATGCCGGAGCGTGAGCCGTCATTCAGGGTGAATCGGTTAGTTGCTCCGGGCGGCACGGTGGCCTTCCCCCAAACCGTGACAAACAGTCCTACAGGTAGCCTTCTATTGGCGCTGGCGTTGTTCATGCCTACGGGTTTGGGAATTGTGCTTGAGCCGTAAGGGGTTAGCAGGGCGTCTCGAATCACCCTCTCACCTAGAATCGTGTCCAACACGCCTAATATCATAGGCGTGTTGCCTTCGCCGGGTGCGGCTGCTCCGGAGCAGAGATTCACGCGAATTCCCGAGGCGCGGTTTGCATCCTCAACATAGAAGAAGCTGCCGAAGACGCGGGTGACAACGGGCCCGACCAGAGTTACGGCAGTGCCGTCTGCCGTTGCCTTGGCAGCGGCTGCGCTCTGAATTACGGAGCTTGATATGGTCAGCGTGGCCTGGTTGGACGTGGCTGATCCACAACTGTTCGTGACCACACAGTCATAGTTGCCCGCGTCACAAGTTCCTACGGGATCGATCGCGAAGCAGGGGTTGTTTGCGCCACCAATAGGAGTACCGTTTTTGCGCCACTGGTAACTCAGCGGCTGGCTACCTGATGCAGTTACGCAAAACTCAGCTCTTTGTCCGACGGATTTAGTCTGGTTTTGAGGATGTTGTGTGATCGCTGTCTCTTATACACATCTCA
>JAOAGX010000159.1 GCA_026415535.1 Armatimonadota bacterium
GCAGTAATGAGCCCCCCTGTGGGACATCGCGGCGGTTTCGGGTTTGTGATGAGGGTGTCGAAATGGGCTGTCCGTCGTTATGGAGGCGCAGACGTAAGTGCCCCGCTGTCAGGACAGAGAGCGGTAAGACGCGCGCTTCTCGAAGACATCGGGGGATTTGCACCCGGTTTCGCGGCTGAAACTATGCTCACTATCGACGCACTGCGCAAGGGCTATCGGATTGTAGAAGTCCCTTTGCCTATTTCGCATCGGTTCACTGGCCGCGACTGGGCAGGTTTTGTCCACCGTGCTCGCCAGTTTATAGATATTCTCCTAGCCCTACGGCGTAGAAGAAGGTGTCGTCGTTGAGATCGCACACTGTTGGAGGCATTAGTGATTAATACGCAACAAATTGGCACGTCGAAGGAGTTTGAAGGTCGTGCGATCTAGAAGAATCGAGAATTTTTCGTACTGGCTAGTACAAGACCGAATCCCCCTAGTCAAGGCCTTGATCATTTGCAACGCTGCCACCTTCTTCATCATCACACTTGGCAATCTGCAGTTTGTGGAACGTCTTTTCGTGTTCGATCCGGCGTGGATAATAGCATCCCCCTGGACGGTGGCGACGTATCCGCTGGTTGGTAGCAGGGATGACCTTATATCGCTTATTTTCGCCTCTATATGGCTTTGGTTTGCTGGAGGTGGCCTTGAACGATCATGGGGCACTGGTAAATTCGGCGCTTTCTTTTTCGGAATGTCAGCGGCGTCCGCGCTCGGCTTGCTGGCTGGATATGCATTGACAGGTGTCTCTGCTCCGGTTTCGGGCCTATGGCTTCCACTAGCCGGGGTGACGGTGGCATTCGGAATGCTCAACCCGGAGGAGCAAGCTCTTCTGTGGTTCGTGATCCCTATCAAACTCAAATACCTTGCTCTAATTGCCGTAGGGGTAGTCCTCGTTTCTTACGGACGCGCCAACATCACGCTCGGCGCTCTTGCCTTGACGGGATGCGCTTTTTCCTACTGGTGGGTCAGAGGTAGAAGGTCATTCTTGTTGGGAAGACACGTATCAACTCGCGGCAAGGCGATTCGAATCCATCGCGGCAAAAGCGCGCTCCGGTGGCTCAATCCGCTTAACTGGTATCGTGAGTACCGCGATCGCAAGCGTTTGAGAGACCTGTTTCATAACTAGGATAGACGGACCATCGGAATATACTCTTGAACCCTCGGGAAAGCCTTGAAGCAAAGTGGAATTATGTTCGAAACATTCTGGCGCGACGAGATTTGGCGTCTGATGCCTCCAGCTAGCCATTTCAGGGTGAGGTCTATAAGCTCCATTAGACACTCGCGAACTATGCGTATCGTGAGGAGCTTTTTACTCACCAATCTTAGCAAAAATTTCGCTCTTCTATGACGCTCGTTGTGACACTAGTACTTCTGATAAGCAGCGTAGCTCACTTGTTAGCGATCCGTCTGGCACCCAGGCTCCGCCTGATCAAGTCCAACTTCTTGAACAGACCTGTCCTAGGGTCGTATGGCGTGATCTCGTTTGTAGACATTGCAGGACTGATTGGTGCAGGGCTGGCTTTGGGCATCGTCTCAGCAAGGGACGCTGTGCTCTATTTGACCGTGATGGGGTCAATGTGCGTGCTCGGACTAATCGACGACGTCTTTGGATCGCGTGAAGTAGGCGGATTTAGAGGCCATTTTACCAAGCTTTTCGTCGAACGCAAAATCACAACAGGCGCGATCAAGGCCGTCGGCGGAGGAATAGTAGGAATTGTCGCTGGTTGGGAAGTCTCCGGTGGAAATACGGCACGATGGGTTACAGCCGCACTAATAATACCCCTATCAGCAAACGTCCTCAACATAGTGGACTTACGTCCGTGCCGCGCAGTGGCTGTATTTTTCCTCGGATTAGTTGTAACATGTGTTCTGGCGTGCGGTCGTTTGGCGGCGCCATGGATTGTGCTGACAATTGCACTTGTAAGCTTAGCTTGGGCAGTTGCCGACTCCCGCGGCAGAGCTATGATGGGTGACTCAGGCTCCAACTCGCTGGGCGCGGCGTTGGGACTGACGATTGCTCTCAGTTTGAAAGTTTATTGGCAGATCGGAGCGATCGTATTGCTGGCGGCGGTAAACTGGTATTCAGAGAAACACTCTATCTCGGAGCTGATCGCGAAGAATCGTATATTGCGGGCAGTAGACAACCGATTGGGGGTGCGGTAGAATTGGCCGAGATTAAAATCGATAAGGAGCGGTGCAAAGGTTGCGAGCTGTGCGTGTACTTCTGCCCCAAAGGTTGTATAACAATGGAAGAAGGCTTCAATAGCAAAGGCTACCGACCGTCTTGCTTCGGTAAGCGTGACGAATGCACCGGCTGCGCGATCTGCGCTCGCGTGTGTCCCGACGTGGCAATCGAAGTCTGGAGGTAACAGCCAATGGCAACAAAAAAGCTCATCAAAGGAAATGTCGCGATCTGCCACGGGGCAATAGCAGCCAGATGCGATGCCTTCTTCGGATACCCCATCACTCCCCAGAACGAAATTCCTGAAAAGATGTCTGAGCTCATGCCAGCACACGGCCGAGAATTTTTGCAGGCCGAAAGCGAAGTCGCGGCGATAAACATGGTCTACGGAGCCGCCTGCGCGGGCAAACGAGCAATGACTTCCTCTTCCAGTCCGGGTATAAGCCTCAAGACTGAAGGGCTTTCGTATATTGCCGCCTGTGAACTGCCGTGCGTGATTGTGAACGTCCAAAGAGGAGGGCCTGGATTAGGCAACACCTTACCCGGACAGGCAGACTACTTCCAAGCCGTTAAAGGAGGGGGCCACGGCGACTATAGACTGATTACAATTGCCCCTTGGAGCGTGCAGGAGTGCTATGAATTCATGCCGCTCGCTTTCGATCTGGCTGATCGCTACCGAAACCCGGTGATGGTCCTGATGGACGCAATCGTCGGGCAGATGCTTGAACCCGTCGATCTGCACGAAAACTTCGAGATCCACGAGTATCCCAAACCATGGGCAACCAACGGTGCACGAGGCAGGGCACACAATATTATTAATTCACTTTGGATCAAAACCGAGGTAATGGAAGGGCTCAACAATCGCATTCAGGCAAAATACGCCGCCGCACGCCGTCATGAGGTCAGGTATCAAGAGTATCGCACGGACGACGCTGACCTAGTTCTGGTTGCATACGGGAGCACGGCGCGCATTTGCCGTTCAGTAGTAGATATGGCGCGTGACGAAGGGATAGCGGTCGGACTTTTCCGACCAATCAGCCTATACCCATTCCCCGAACAACAAATAGCAGACCTAGCAGCAAGCGGGAGACGTTTTTTAGTTGCAGAGATGAGCGCAGGTCAGATGGTAGAAGACGTCCGGTTGGCCGTCAATGGATCGACAGACGTTTACTTCCACGGCCGCACAGGCGGAGCCGTGCCCACGCCTACAGAAATACTTAACAAGGTAAGAGCGGTATTCGGCAAACCTCCGGTCGTGTCGCATTACGGCAGAACGGAGGGATAAGTGTTTCATCCTGAGCGCAGCGAAGGATCTAAGCTACAGATTTAGATTCTTCGCTGCGCTCAGGGTGACAAAGGTAAGATAGTACAAGGCCAGTAGAGGACAGCAACTGCGGTTTTACCAGATGATTGTGCGGGAGCTTGTGTTGATATGGCCTGGCCATATACACTCTTCGGCCGCTGTAGTTGTTCCAGATGGCTGCGCAAGCGTCTGAACAACTCGTAAAAACCAGGCTTGCAAAGTGTCGGCAGCTACGACAAGGGGAAGTTGATGGAAAAGGTATTTGGAAGGCCAAAAGGGCTTACAAATGTCGAGTTCGCTTACTGCGCTGGCTGTCATCATAGCATTGTGCACCGGATTATCGCCGAGACAATGGACGAACTCGATATAATTCACAATACTATAGGCATATGCCCGGTCGGCTGCGCCGTTTTTATGTATGAATATATGTCCTGTGATATGATTGAGGCTGCACACGGACGTGCGCCAGCAGTAGCGACTGGTGTTAAGCGCGTCCTGCCCGACCGGGTTGTCTTTACCTACCAGGGCGATGGTGACCTCGCTTCCATAGGAACCGCTGAAATAATTCATGCTGCTGCTAGAGGGGAAAATATCTCGGTCATCTTCATCAACAACACGACCTACGGCATGACCGGTGGCCAGATGGCGCCGACGACACTCGTTGGCCAAAAAACTACCACCTGCCCAGCCGGACGCGATCCAAAGGTCGCGGGCTATCCGATACGTGTATGCGAAATGCTGGCAACTCTTGACGGCCCCTCATACATCGAACGCGTATGTCCGACCAGTCCAGCCGGACTCGCAAAGACCAAGAAGGCAATCCGAAAATCGTTCGAGAACCAGATCGAGGGCAAGGGTTTCTCGCTGGTCGAAGTGCTCTCCAACTGTCCAACGCAATGGAAGATGAATCCGATTGAATCTTTTCGGTGGATAGACGAGAACATGACAAAGTGGTTCCCACCAGGTGTGTTCGTTGATAGGTAGAACTGGTTCCTACTACCACGCTACTGGTCCTAGATGGACATCCTGAATAATCAGTCGAGTTAGCTTTTATCGTTGAGACTATGAACAAACATCACGAAGTCATAATCGCGGGGATGGGTGGACAAGGAGTAATGGTTATCGGGCAACTCCTTGCGCACGCAACAGTTATGGAAGGCCGAAACGTGGTATGGTTTCCCGCTTATGGCCCCGAAACGCGCGGGGGAACCGCTGACTGCACGGTGATCATGTCCAGCAAGGAGATCGGCTCGCCAGTATCATCCTCGCCGGACGCGTTGATTGCGTTGAACCAGCTCCTGCTGGATAAGTTCGCCCCGTCGGTAAAACGAGAAGGGATTATTCTTGTAAATACCTCCCTCGCCAAGCCGCCTCGGGATCGCAGCGACTGCAAAATAGTGGAGATACCGGCAAACGCAATCGCTGATGAACTAGGCAACTCCCGAGCAGCCAATATGGTGATGCTAGGAGCCTACGTGGAGTTGGTAAAACCTGTCAAGTTGGAATCGATCAAGGCATCAATGGAAGAGGTTCTGCCTCCTAGACATCACGGACTTATTCCTTTGAACAACGCAGCTCTTGATCGTGGTGCGGCCCTAGTGGCTTAGCAACAGAAGACCGTTTACTCTCCAACAGAAAACTGCCGACTAGCCTTTTCTTCTTTCTTGGCCTTTTTAGCAGCCTTACGTTCCTTGACACTCTTTTTCGGAGGCTTAGGCTCTTTCCTGATCGACTTATCCTTCATAGCGCCACCTCCATCGGATACGTAACTCAGAGCTCGTTTAGGCGGAGACCGAGAAACACGAAACCACCTTATCGTAACGACTCTGGCAAGTCTGCCAATTTGAGTTTCACGCTAAAAGTCTTTCCTCTGCGAGATAGTCGTAGGGTAAGCGTGTCACCCGCCCGGGCCTTGCGTAGAACGTCTTGCAGATCGGCAACACTTGTAATCTTTTCTCCCCCAGCCTCAAGCACCACGTCGCCCGGTTTAATACCGGCCTCCTCAGCAGGTCCGCCCACGTATACTTCCGCAACAAGAGCACCGTCCGTACTGGTTAGCCCAAGTTGCCTCGCCATACGTGCCGATATATCCCAGCATGCCATGCCC